>NZ_JAGGQX010000019.1:165366-215093 GCF_018613095.1 Bacillus sp. ISL-75 | reverse complement strand
CCAATATTCGGGTTATAGTTCAGAAAAGGAATCAGGCTTTTTTTTAGCCAACATATGTTAATCGTTCACGATTTTTAAAGACGTGGTCAATTGTCCCTCCGCCCAGACATTCATCTCCATTGTAAAAAACAACGGCTTGTCCTGGAGTGATGGCACGAATCGGCTCATCAAAAACGACCTCAACTTGAGCATCTTCTAAAAGACGCACGGTTACTTTATGGTCTTCCTGACGATAGCGGAATTTTGCCGTGCATGTAAATTCAGCTGGCTTTTCTCGGTCCGATACCCAGCTTACGTCGACAGCAGTAATGGAATCTGAATATAGTTTTTCATGATGAAAACCTTGGCCCACATAAAGAACATTTCTTTCTAAGTCCTTACCGATGGCAAACCACGGTTCACCCGCTCCACCAATTCCTAAGCCATGTCTTTGACCGATCGTATGATACATTAACCCCTCGTGCTTGCCTTTAACCTCACCATCGAACGTCTCCATGTTTCCTGGCTGAGCCGGCAGATATTGACCTAGGAAATCTTTAAAATTTCGTTCCCCGATGAAACAAATCCCTGTGCTATCTTTCTTTGTAGCAGTGGCAAGATTCGCTTCTTTGGCAATTTCACGAACTTTTGGTTTTTCAAGATTACCTATCGGGAACATAACTTTACTAAGCTGTTCCTGCGTCAACTGGTTTAAGAAATAGGTTTGGTCCTTATTTTCGTCAAGACCGCGGAGCATCTTATATTCTCCATCACGATATTCAACTTGTGCATAATGGCCAGTAGCCAGATAGTCCGCACCTAATTTCATTGCATGCTCTAAAAAGGCTTTAAATTTAATTTCCTTGTTACACATTACATCCGGATTAGGTGTCCTGCCTGCTTTATATTCTTCAAGGAAATAGGTAAATACCTTGTCCCAATATTGTTTTTCAAAATTTACCGCATAATAGGGGATCCCGATTTGATTACAAACGCGAATGACATCCTCATAGTCTTCGGTTGCCGTACAAAAACCGGTATCATCCGTGTCATCCCAGTTTTTCATAAAAATTCCGATGACATCGTAGCCTTGCTGCTTCAACAAAAGTGCTGCCACAGAAGAATCTACTCCCCCTGACATTCCAACAACAACCCTTGTGTTTTTTGGATCTTTTCTTTCCATTGATTTTCACCTCTCTTATGCTGCAAAGTCGTCGAAGATTTATTTTTTCAGACGAGTAACAACTTTAGCCGTTTCCTCAGCTGCCTTAATTACTTCCTCGGTTGTCGTATTAAAGCCAAAGCTGAAACGAATCGAATTAGTTAATCGTTCTGATTGTTTCCCAAACATGGCAACAAGTACGTGGGAAGGTTCTATTGAGCCCGCTGTGCATGCCGAACCGCTCGAAACAGCAATTCCCGCTAAGTCGAGATTAACTAGCATCGCTTCCACACTTGTCCCAGGAAAGCTTAAGTTTAATACATGTGGCAATGAATATTCAAGCGATCCGTTTCTGTCAAATTCTACATCTAACTGACGAAGCCTTTCCATCAAGGTCTTTTTCAAATCAATGAATTTATCACGCTTGGCTGTACGTTCTTCATTTGCAATCAACACAGCTTCATGAAATCCAACAATCGCCGCAATATTTTCCGTCCCAGCACGTCTTTTTCTTTCTTGCTCACCACCGAAGGAACGAGGCGACAGTTTCACATTGGACCTGGCATAAAGAAATCCTGTTCCTTTTGGCCCGCTTATTTTATGGGCAGAGACAGATAACAAATCAATCTGGCTTTCATTGACATCAATGTTTTCGACACCGTAAGCCTGAACGGCATCGGTATGGAATTTCGCTTGATGATCTTTTAATAACTGTCCAATCTCGGTAATTGGTTGGAGTGTGCCAACTTCATTATTACCATACATTATCGACACCAAAATGGTATCTTCCCTTAAGGCAGCACGAAGTTCAGTCATTGATATTCGACCTGTTTCATCCACAGGTAAATACGTGACTTCAAAGTCCATTTTTTCTAACTTTTTGCAAGCATGGAGAACCGCATGATGTTCCGCTACGGAGGTAATAATATGCCTGCCATTTTGCTGATAGGTTTCCGCAACCCCAAATAACGCCATATTATCTGCTTCGGTTCCTCCACTTGTAAAAATAATCTCGTTTTCCTTTGCACCAATGCTGTCCGCTAGCACCGCGCGCGCTAAATCAATCTGGTGCCGTGCTTCCCTGCCAAAAGAATGGATGCTTGAGGGATTTCCGAAAGTTGATTTCATCACCTCGAGCATTTTTTCAATAACCCTTGGATGCATGGGAGATGTGGCAGCATGGTCGAGATAGATTCGTTTCACATTTACACCTTCTATCAAAATAATTCTACAATGTTACTTTTTACCCTAAATATAAAACATATAACCATCCGGCTCTTCATCATTACTATGATTTGCTAAATCTTCTAACGTAGTGTTTTCCAAAACATCCTTAATAGCATCCCGAATCCGAATCCACAGCTCTCGTTTGGCTGGTTCTTCATCTTCAATACCTTCTACAGGTGTGATCGGTCCTTCTAGGACTCGAATGACATCCCCAGCCGTAATTTTAGATGGAATGTCTGTTAAGATATAGCCACCGTATGCACCCCTAATGCTTTTTACTAACCCTGCATTTCGCAATGGGGCAATTAATTGTTCCAAATAATGTTCCGATAAATCATTTGCTTGCGCAATCGTTTTTAATGAAGTCGGGCCCTCACCATGTTTTTTAGCAAGTTCTATCATGATCGTCAGACCATAGCGACCCTTTGTTGAGATTTTCATACCGCACCTCTATTCATATCTATATTAAAAATAAAAATCCTTAGTAATTTGATAGGCATTAAAATTATATCATATTCTTCTTTAATATGCTTTTTCAAGGAAAAATGATAATGTAAAGCTATACATAATCTAAATAACAATTAGAAAAACCTTTTTTGGAGAGATGTACAATGCAGCAAAAGCCTTTAGCCTTTCGGATGCGGCCTAGAACGATTGAAGAAGTTGTCGGACAGCAGCATCTGGTAGGTTCAGGAAAAATAATTTCAAGAATGGTGAAGGCCAAACAGCTGACCTCAATGATCTTGTATGGACCTCCTGGTATTGGCAAAACTTCGATTGCCAGTGCGATTGCCGGCAGCACAAAGTACGCCTTTCGAACACTCAACGCGGTGACGAATAATAAAAAAGATATGGAAATTGTTGCTGCTGAAGCAAAAATGTCAGGAAAAGTTATTCTGCTCCTCGACGAAGTCCATCGTTTAGATAAAGCAAAGCAAGACTTTTTATTACCTTATTTAGAAAATGGAATGATTGTACTAATCGGTGCTACGACTAGTAATCCCTACCATGCCATTAATCCTGCGATCCGGAGCCGCTGTCAGATTTTTGAGTTAAAGCCGCTAACTCCGGATGAAGTCAAGCAGGCCTTAATTCGCGCCCTTGAGGATGACGAACGCGGTTTTGGTACATTGAAGGTTGAAATTGAGGATGCCGCGTTAATGCATTTTGCACAAGGTTCGAATGGTGATGTAAGGAGTTCTTTGAACGCACTAGAATTAGCAATCCTTTCAACAGATAAGGATGTATCTGATATCATCCATATCAATGTCGAAACCGCTGAAGAATGTTTGCAAAAGAAAAGCCTTGTTGCCGATAAAGACGGTGATGGCCACTATGATGTCTTGTCAGCCTTTCAAAAGTCGATTCGGGGCAGCGACGTCAATGCTGCTCTTCATTATCTGGGCCGATTAATTGAAGCCGGTGACCTGCCGAGTATCAGCCGAAGATTGATTGTCATCGCCTATGAAGATATCGGACTAGCCAACCCACAAGCAGGAGCACGCACGTTAGCAGCGATTGAAACCGCCGAGAGAATTGGTTTTCCAGAGGCAAGAATTCCACTTGCAAATGCCGTGATTGAACTATGCTTATCACCAAAATCTAACTCGGCTGTCTTAGCCATTCAGGCTGCGCTCGAAGATATTCAAAAAGGTATCGTCGGCGAAGTACCTGACCATCTAAAGGATGCCCATTATAAAGGGGCAAAAGAGCTTGGCAGAGGAATTGACTACAAATACCCACATGACTATGAAAACGGTTGGGTACCGCAACAATATTTGCCCAACAAATTAAAACACAAACAATACTACCAACCAAAGAAAACCGGAAAATTCGAACAGGCACTTGCGATTGTCTATGAGAAACTATCAAGGAAGAAATAATAATAAGGGTGTCAGGCACCATGTGAAAAATTCACATGGTGCCTGACACCCTTTTCGTATCTATCTAGGCAGCAACGTCTCGTTTTTTAAAGACAAGAAAGGCTAATAATTGGAATATTACAAAGTAGATGAGGAGCATGATAACTGAGAATGACATCGACATTCCTTCCATCATGGGTGTACCGTCCACATATTGCATTAGGTCCGTGTTGGCAAACAAGATGTATTTAGCCCAGCTAAATTTTATCGAAAGCAATACTGTAAATTGAGCTCCTGTGAATAACAAAAATAATGATAAGCCAATTGCTAGAGAACTGTTTCGGAAAACTGATGAAATCATAAACGCCATCGTCGCAAGCATTATCGTGTCAATGGATCTAAACCCATAATAAATCATTAGATAAACAATGATATTTTGCTCCGTTACCTGCCCATTGGAATAATTCAAATATGGCACAGGATGATCTGGCGTTCCAAACAGGATGGCACCAAGTAAAGTAGAGAAAGCAAATAGGATGGCCAACATCAGCAACGCAAACAACATAACGGTAAGATATTTGGATGCTAAGATTTTGCTGCGATTTATCGGCCGGATTAATAATAGCTTGATGGTACCCCAGTTGAATTCACTCGCAACAATCCCTGCCGAAATAATTATTGTAAATAATCCTGCTAGGATAATGAGTTGTGAAGCGTCTTTCACGAACGTCCAGACATTATATTTTTCATTATAGGGAATATGATGCTTTTTTCGGTAGTCATTAATAGCAATTTCTTCCTTATAAAACTGCTTCTCCAGCTTCGAATTGCTTTGCTTCATCTGCTTCTTTAGTGCATCATTTTCCTGCTGTAATGTTTGTTCCCAGTTTTTATCAAGGTTGAAATCCTGTTCCTGGTATTTTTGAAAAATACCAAAAATAGAAATAATAACGATCAGGATCGCAATCATCACATACGTTCCAGGGCGTCTAAAAATTTTCATCCATTCATTTTTAATTAAATTAACCACGACTTGGCGCCCCCTTTTCGGTTGTCAGTTCAAGGAAGCGATCTTCTAAAGTCTTGGCTACTTCTTTGATTGCAAAAACTTGAATATCCTCTGTAACGAATGTTTTTACTAGATTCGGAATTTCTTCTTTTGGAAGCGCCACAGTTATACCATTCCTTGAACGGTTTGCTCGAAGATTTGGATAGTGGGTCTCCAAAAGTGCCAACGCCTTTTCGCTAGGAACTACTTCCATTTCATAGGTCATTTCAGTTTCACCGTGGACTAGTTCATGGACATGCTGCACATCGATCAAGCGCCCATTCTGAATAATCCCAATCCGGTCACACATCATTTCCATTTCTGAAAGCAAATGACTTGAGACAATCACGGCTAGGTTTTTTTCACTTGCCAGGAGACGTACATAGTCACGAATTTCCCTTATTCCAGCAGGGTCTAAACCGTTGGTTGGTTCATCAAGGATTAACACCTGTGGATCATGCAATAGACACTGTGCTAACCCTAATCTTTGTCTCATACCAAGGGAGTAGGTTTTTACCTTGTCATTTATGCGGTTAGTTAATCCCACGAGTTCTACTGTTTCGGCAATCTTCTCCTTGGAAATTCCTTTTGACATTCTTGCATAGTGGACCAGGTTTTGATAGCCAGTTAGAAATTTATACATTTCCGGATTTTCAACAATCGCACCAATATGACGCACCGCGTCTTCAAAATCACTTTTAATACTTGAACCGCCAACACTGATATCCCCTGATGTAATATTCATTAAACCAACTATCATTCGAATAGTTGTAGTTTTCCCTGCTCCATTTGGACCTAAAAAACCAAATACCTCTCCTTTATTTACTTGAAAGCTAATATTATCTATTATGGTTCTTCCTTTAATTACTTTTGTAACATTTTTTAACTCAACGATTTTTTCCAACCTCTCACTCCTCTCAATGTATCCTCACCTAGTTTATCTTATTGCAGAAGTATTTACCTCATATTAAGGTTATCACCAAAAATGATTTCGGCAAATTTTAACAAAATATTCATATACTTTCCCCTAAACGTACCCTCTTTTTTGTAAAATAAGATTAGGTTCTATTAAAATGAGAGGGAGTGGACTATGGCATTAAAGTCTCGTTGTGAGTCGAAGGAATTAAAAATTATGAGATCTTTAAACATACGGAGTAATTTATCTCCAACAGAAAAGAAGTACTTTTTTAAGCTTGAAAAAGGATACCAAGGTGAATTGATGTTTGATCTGTTAACCGAAAAGCTTCAAGGTGATATGTTAGTAATAAACGACTTGTGCCTTGAGATTAACGACACTGTGTTTCAAATTGATACTTTAATCATTGCTCAAGATAGGATTTATCCATTTGAGGTAAAAAACTACTCCGGAGATTATTATTACGACACTGAAGGGTTCCATAAAATATCCGGGACAATTATAACTAATCCATTAGACCAGATAAGACGCAGTAAATTATTACTCCTCCAGTTGCTTCAAAATCTTGGCTATAATATACCCGTTGAACCAACCATCATTTTTATTAACCCCGAGTTTACCTTATATCAAGCGCCTCTTAACCAGCCGATTATTTATCCAACTCAGATTGATTGTTTTATGAAAAAGTTTGATGGGACACCGTCAAAACTAAATGACAGACACAATAAGTTAGCGGACCGATTAATATCTTTACATTCGAACGAATCACCCTATGCAACCCGATTACCTACTTATGAATATCGAAAACTTAAGAAAGGTATGTCTTGTAAAAAGTGCGACTCATTGATGATTTCTGGTGAGGATAATATTATTGTTAAGTGTAAAAAATGTGGGTATGTAGAAACGGTTGAATCAGCAGTACTACGTAATGTCGTGGAACTAAAGTTCCTTTTCCCAGATATAAAAATTACTACTGTTTTGGTTTATGAGTGGTGTCACGTAGTAAAGTCTAAAAAGACGATTAGAAGGGTACTAATGGAAAATTATAAAGCAATAGGGTATGGTCGATGGTTCTATTATGAATGAATAGTGGATTGTATCTTAAATTGAGAAAAACATTTATCATAAATACCCTTTCCTTCCTTTATTAATAAGTTTGGTCACTTAGTGGATCCTAAGTGACCATTTCCTTTTGCTCTTCATTTTTACAGTCACATAAAACTTAAGATGTTACCATCCCATCGTTCTTTTTACGGTTCCGGTCACGTAGACGGTTCCTACGTTACCCTAACACCCTTTTTTTCTCGGAATCGATCACGTAGAACCCTTCTACGTTACCCTCCCATCCTTCTTTTCACGGTTCCGGTCACGTAGACCCTTCCTACGTTACCCTCCCATCCTTCTTTTAACAGTTCCGGTCACGTAGACCCTTCCTACGTTACCCTCTCATCCTATTTTGAACAGTTCCGGTCACGTAGAACCCTCCTACGTTACCATCTCATCCTTCTTTTAATGATTCCGGTCACGTAGACCCTTCCTACGTTGCTTTTTCCCTTTATTCCAAGTTTAAGTTAGCGTTGAACCTTACTACGTAAAAAAATAACCCTAAACCAATAAAAGTTTAGGGCCCCACTTCAACGCTTATTTCTCATCAGATACTCGTTGGATTTTTATGCTGCTTAATAATTGTCTTACCACATAGCTTGCCATGATCAGACCTGCAGCAGATGGAACAAAGGCATTGGACGCTGGAGGCATCTGTGCTTTGCGGATAGGTGCATTTTCATTGCCGACTTCTTTTTTAATATCCTCACGAATAACTATCGGGCTTTCATCGGAAAAAACAACCGGGATCCCTTTATGGATTCTTTCCTTGCGCAGCTTCGTGCGGATGACTTTTGCGATCGGATCCGTATGAGTTTTCGAAATATCAGCAATCTTAAAACGGGTTGGGTCCATTTTATTGGCTGCTCCCATACTTGAAATAATTGGGATATTTCTCTTCAAGCATTCCTTCATTAAATGAATTTTATAGACAATCGTGTCAGAAGCATCGACAACAAAATCCAAATTATGGCTAAAAATCTGTTCATACGTCTCTTCTGTATAAAACATTTTTAATGAAATGACTTCACAATCTGGATTGATATCTTTGATCCGCTCTTCCATAATCTCTACTTTTGGTCGACCAACAGTGGAAAGCAAAGCAATCAGCTGTCGGTTGATGTTGGTAATATCAACATCATCTTTATCTATTAAAATTAACCGGCCAACGCCAGAACGGGCCAGAGCTTCAGCAGCAAAGGAACCTACCCCGCCGATACCTAAAACAGCAACCGTGCTATTTTTCATAATATCAAGGCCTTCTTTGCCGATGGCAAGTTCATTACGTGAAAATTGATGCAGCATTATGTTCACTCCCATTTATTAAATTCGTTAAGTTTCTTTTTCCCGATTAAAAATATATCATACACTCCATTAAAAACAAGTATCTTGATAGGAATAATAAAGTTGGAAAGCAAAATAAAACCTCCCGCAACGTTCAGGAGGTTGATTTTAAGCATAGAAAAGAGTCCCAATTATGCCGTCACTCTTAATTCCTTAGTTTTGATCCCGCCCTCAGCAGGTGGGTGTCCTGTTCCCGAAATTGTAAGTCCCCTTACCCGTAGTAGGGTGAGGCATTTACGCAATCAGGAAACTCTAGACTCCCGTATAAATAATGTTCGGTCAAAACTTCAGGCAACGCAACGTACATTTCAGGACTCTTCTTTGATGCTTTTATAATAGCATATTAAAAATCGGTATTCAAGTATTCATGAAAGCGATTTCCTGCTATTTTTTTACATTTAGTGACAAATTTAATTCCTTTAATTGCGCCTCAGAAACTTCACCAGGTGCGTTCGTTAACAAGCAGCTTGCACTTGCGGTTTTTGGAAAAGCAATCGTGTCCCTTAAATTCGTACTGCCAGCAAGAAGCATGACAAATCTATCAAGACCGAGCGCGATACCACCGTGTGGAGGGGTTCCATATTCAAACGCATTTAACAAGAAACCAAATTGTTCCTTTGCTTCTTCAGGTGTAAACCCAAGTACGCTGAACATCTTTTCTTGGATATCACGTTCAAAAATCCGGAGTGACCCTCCGCCTAGTTCATACCCGTTTAAGACAATATCATACGCTTGGGCACGTACTTTTGAAGGATCTGAATCTAAATACTCTAGATCTTCCCTAAACGGCATGGTAAACGGATGATGGGCAGCGTAATAACGACCATCCTCTTCATCATACTCAAGAAGCGGCCAGTCTGTTACCCATAAGAAATTGAACAAACTTGGATCAATTAAATCTAAATCTCTAGCTAGCTTTTGTCGAAGTGCACCTAAAGCATCGGCGACAACCTTCTTCTTATCAGCAACAAACAGGAGCAAATCACCTGCTGAAGCTTCAAGCGTACTCGTAAGTGCCTTTGTGTCTTCTTCAGAGAAGAATTTTGCAATCGGACCCTTAAGTCCATCTGCGTCCACTTTAAGCCAAGCAAGCCCCTTCGCGCCATACACAGCAACGAAGTCTGTTAAGGCATCAATGTCTTTACGAGAGTATTTCTCAGATGCACCTTTTACATTGATCGCTTTAACTTGCCCGCCATTTGCCACTGCAGAAGCAAACACTTTAAAGCCTGAGTCCTTGACGATTTCTGAAAGATCGACAAGCTCTAGCCCAAAACGAGTATCAGGTTTATCCGATCCAAACCGGCTCATTGCTTCGTCATAAGTCATCCGTGGGAAGGCAGCAGGTACGTCTACTCCTTTTACTTCTTTCATTAACTTCGTCATCATTTTTTCCATCATACCCATGATATCTTCTTGGCTTAAAAAGCTGGTTTCGATATCGATTTGTGTGAATTCCGGCTGACGGTCGGCACGTAAGTCCTCATCACGGAAACAGCGTGCAATTTGATAATAGCGTTCAATTCCACCCACCATAAGTAACTGCTTAAAAAGTTGTGGTGATTGTGGTAACGCATAGAATTCTCCTGGATGAACACGGCTTGGAACTAAATAATCACGTGCACCCTCAGGTGTACTTTTTGTCAAAATAGGTGTTTCAATATCTAAAAAGCCTTCACCGTCCAGGAAATCCCTGATTTGCTTTGTTACTTGGTGACGCATTTTTAAGGTTTCAAAAATCACCGGACGGCGGAAGTCTAGGTACCGGTATTTTAACCGAACATCCTCTGAAGCATCGGTTTTGTCAGAAATCATAAATGGCGGTGTTTTCGCTTCATTAATGATCGTTACTTTTTCCGCTTGCACTTCAATTTTACCTGTTTTCAAATTCTCATTGAAGGTTGCCTCATCGCGGGCTACCACAGTACCCACAATATCCAAAACAAATTCGTTACGGATCTTTTCAGCAATTTGCAACGCTTCTTTAGATAAATCAGGGTTAAACACTACTTGAACAACACCTGAACGGTCGCGAAGGTCGATAAAAATTAATCCACCTAGGTCGCGTCTTTTTTGGACCCAGCCTTTCAAGGTTACTTTTTCACCAACTGCTGATTCAGGTAATTCCCCACAAAAATATGATCTGCCAAACATAAAATATCCTCCCCTTATTCCTGCAACTCTTGGAATTGTTTAATAAAAGTTGCTAAATCGATTTCTACTTGCTCACCAGTCGCCATATTTTTCACATTAATTTTATTATTTTTAAGCTCCTCATCGCCAAGAACCGCCACAAATTTTGCTTTTAGACGATCGGCTGCTTTAAATTGAGCTTTAATTTTTCGATTTATATAATCTCTTTCTGCTGAAAAGCCTGCCCTGCGCAGCTGCTGCAACAGTCCGACCGTGTAATCCTTAGCTTCTTCCCCTAGTGCAGCCAGATAGCAATCAATGCTTTCGTTAATCGCAAGCTCGATTCCTTCTGCATTAAGAGCAGCAATAAAACGTTCGATACTTAAGGCAAAGCCTATTCCAGGCGTTTCAGGACCGCCAATTTCTTCTGCTAATCCGTTATAACGGCCGCCTCCACAAAGCGTGGTAATTGCACCAAAGCCTTCCGCATTACTCATAATTTCGAATGCTGTGTGGTTATAATAATCCAACCCGCGCACTAAGTTGGCATCCACTTCAAAGGGAATATCAAGCTGGGTTAAATAGCGCTGTAATTTTTCAAAATAATTCTTTGAAAAATCATTCAAAAACTCAAGAATCGATGGCGCTGTTTTCATTAATTCATGCTCACGGTCCACTTTACAATCCAAAATTCGGAGCGGATTTTTTTCGAGACGATTTTGACAATCATGACAAAACTCGCCGATTCTTGGTTTAAAATGATTGACTAACGCATCGCGGTGGGCGTTCCGACTTTCCTTATCACCCAAACTATTAATAATCAGCTTCAGCTTTTTTAAGCCCATTTCTTTATACAAGTTCATCGCGAGCGAAATGACTTCTGCATCGATGGCAGGGTCATTACTGCCTAAGGCTTCAATTCCAAACTGAACAAACTGACGAAACCGTCCTGCTTGTGGGCGTTCATATCTAAACATTGGCCCCATATAATAAAGCTTTACAGGCTGATTAGGCAGCCCAAACATTTTTTTCTCAACATAGGAGCGAACTACCGCAGCAGTTCCTTCTGGTCTAAGCGTGAGACTCCTCTTGCCCCTGTCTTCAAATGTGTACATTTCCTTTTGAACAATATCGGTGCTATCGCCAACGCCTCTTGAAAAAAGATCGGTATGTTCAAAAATTGGGGTGCGAATCTCCTTGTATTGGTATTTCTCACAAAGTTCTCTCGCTTTTGCTTCAATCAGCTGCCACTTTTCAACCTCTCCGGGTAAAATGTCTTGCGTTCCCCGTGGAATGCTTATTGACATAGTGGAAAACCTCCTCATTTAATCAGTTATGTAAGTATTGTGTTTAGTTCCATTAGAGTAAGCTTCGAAAGCGATACCTCGCACGAAAGAAAACCGTTAGCTTTTCTAAAGGAGAGTCCAGCGTCTAATGAACTTCGCTAAACGGACGCTTCCGCTTTTCTTTTAAACAACAAAAAACTCCCATCCCTTGTACGAATACAAGGGACGAGAGTTATAATAATCCCGCGGTGCCACCCTAGTTGAAGGCATAGACTTCATGCACTTCCTCTTTAACAGTTAACGCCTGCTACGTTCTTCTCCTACTAGAGTTGATCCTTTTTCAGAGAGAAGCCTACGGAGTGTTCCTTCATTAAGTTCCATGTAGAAATGCTTTCAGCCTAGGGCATTTCCTCTCTTTTCATGACTGTGCTTAATTACTATGCTCCATCATTGGTTATGTCGCAATATGTCATTTTATTTTATTAATATTACGGAGCATCGATGGTAATGTCAATAGTGTTTTATGATCTTTCTAAATGTTTTTTTAACTTTCTGACATCACCGATCGTTAATCCAAATTCTGATGCCAGTTCAAACGAGGTAGCCTGCTGTTCCTTTTGAATAAAATCATGAAAATCAACGCCGAAAAGTCGTCCATCCATTGACTGGATATTCATTCCCTTTTCACTCGCTCTCATTCTTAATCACCTCTGCCCTTTCTTCAATACTGATATTATTTCCACTCTTCGTGAAAAACTTGCATAATCAATAAGTATTTCTCAATTTATTGGACAATATTAGCAATTTAGGAATGATTTTCAGCTTTTAATACGTTAAAATTGAATTAATAGAAAAGGAGGGTGTTATGGTCAAGAAGTATAGTTTATTGCTATTATCTATTATTCTTGTTTTTGGAGCCTTCCTGCCTCAAGGGAAAAGTGTAGCAGCGACAGGTTCCATTACTATTTCCTCCGATTTAGTCAATGTCCGCGGCGGCCCAGGCTTGAGTTATCCCCTTGTAAAAATAGCCAATCGGGGCGAGAAGTATCAGATTGTAAAGGAGCAAGGGGATTGGATTCAAATTCAATTGTCATTTGGTAAAACTGGCTGGTTAGTTAATTGGCTAGTCACAAAAGATAACGATTTCCAACAAGAAAGTAAACCAGAAAGTACTGCTTCGAAAAATAATACAGGGATCGTCAATGGTGATACATTAAACATAAGACGTGAACCCTCCACATCGAGTCCCGTTATTGGGAAATTAACAGGTGGGACAAGCGTAACCATTTATTCTAAACAAAAGAATTGGTTAGAGGTTGGCTTTTCTAATGTAAGGGGATGGGTCAGTACTGAGTTTATTGACAGCCAATCATCAAGTGCTCAAAATGGCACGACTCAAAACGAAAAGACTACCAGTACCGTCACCGGAACCGTAACAGCGAATAGTCTTAGTGTTCGCTCAGCGGCCTCATTAAATTCAAACCTCATTGGGACTGTAACCTATGGTTTAAGTTATAAGATAGTAGAAGAGAAGAATAACTGGGCAAAAATAGAATACAAGACTGGTAGTTTCGGATGGGTTGCGGGATGGTATCTTGATAAAAAAACAGTGAAATCCCAATCTGGACAAGCTGTGAAGGAAAGTATCATTACGATAATACATAACGGGACAAATATCCGAATAGAACCAAATGTGCAGTCAGGTGTCCTCGAGCGTGCAAATAAGGGCAGTAATTATCCCGTTAAAAGGGTAATTAATGACTGGTATGAGATTAAGCTGAAGAACGGAAAAACAGGGTATGTAGCTGGCTGGCTTGTTTCCATTAACGGAACGAAACAACAGATTGAAAAGCCCGGAGCCGAATTATATCTTAAAAATAAAACCATTGTTCTGGACCCAGGACATGGCGGAGTGGATAAAGGGGCTACTGGAGCGAGCGGAACATATGAAAAAGAGCTTACACTTAGGACATCCCAGCTTTTATCTAATAAATTAATAGCCGCAGGAGCCAATGTCTACGTAACGAGAAAAAATGATTCTTACTTACAACTCGCTGCTCGAGTGAATATGGCAAGTAATTACAAGGCGGATGCTTTTATCAGCCTTCATTACGATAGTAATTTAGATCGCAGTATTCGAGGAATGACTGGCTTTTATTATCATTCCTATCAAAAAGCCCTGGCTGAATCCATTTTAACATCAACTATTGGACAAACAAAATTGAATAACCGTGGGGTGCGTTTTGGCGATTTCCATGTGATCCGTGAGAATAGTCAAAAAGCCGTTTTAATAGAACTTGGCTATCTAAGTAACCCGGAAGAAGAAATGACGATAAAATCAAGTGGATTCCAAGAAAATGCCGCTTCTGGTTTGTTTAATGGATTAGCCAGATTTTTTAAAGAGAATGAATAAGAGCCTTGGAAGGTTTCTACAAATTCCTCGATAGTATAAGAAATTCAAACAAGCACACGACAATAACGTGTGCTTGTTTTGTTGTGGGCTACCGAGACTGCTCCACCCATAATTTGGATCGCCTATAGGCTCCATTATCCAGGTTCGTAAAACAATTAGAATGTAATTATAACATCACAGTAAAGCTGCTTAATCGATCTTCCATTTGTTTTTTAGCATCAATCATCATTCTATCGAGCAGTTCTTTCACGGTTGGAATATGTTCAATGAGTCCGGCCACCTGCCCGCTATTCATGAAACCATTCTCAGCATCTCCCTGGATCGCACCAGCAATGTGATGGTCCTCTGATGTCATTTCGAGGTATTGTTCTGAAGCCACTCCACTTCGTTCCGATTCGATAATGCTATCAGCATATGGTGCTTTTAAAACGCGTCTTACTTGTCCGACTGACCGGCCTAAAATAACGGTTTCGTTATCCCCAGCATCAAGAAGCCTTTGCTTATAGGTTGAATGAAATGGTGCTTCTTTCGTTGCTATCAAGCGGGTACCTAACTGTACGCCAGCTGCTCCGAGCATCAAAGCCGCTGCCAGACCTTGACCATTTCCAATTCCACCCGCTGCCACAACCGGGATTGTGACATGGCGGCTTATTTGTGGAATGAGCGTAAATGTGGTTAATTCCATACTTGAATTAATACCGGCTGCTTCAAACCCTTCTGCCACCAATACATCTGCTCCTGCAGCCTCTGCCTTTTGAGCTTGTTTGACCGACGCGACAACCGCAATTACTTTTATGCCTTTTTCATGCAGGAGTGGAATAAAAGGAGCAGGATTGCCAGCCGATAATGAAACAATTGGTATTTCATGCTTAAACACAAGTTGAATCATTTCTTTTGTATAAGGACTAACATTAATTGGTATATTCAATGCAAAACTGTTATTCGTTTTATCTTTCGTTTCAAGAATAATGGCTTCGACCTGCTCAAGGGTCATCGTTCCACATCCTATCGTACCAAGACCTCCAGCTTCAGATACAGCAGCCGTAAGTTGAGCATTGCTTATATTCCCCATTCCCCCCTGAATGATTGGATATTGAATAGAAAAAAGCCCGCAAATATATTTCATTTTTTCAACCCCCTATTAATTTCATGTTATACTATAATCAATAGAAAAACAATTCTGATTTTTTAAAAGGAGCGAAAGAAATGATCATCCCATTCAATAAGCCCCTTGGCGCTGAAGCTAGACAACACGGAGCTGCGGAACAAAAAAAGCTGCCTCGAAAGTCTTCCATTAAAGACTTTTGGGGCAGCTTTTATTTTTTTGAATGAATAATTAAAGGATGATTTTTCGCGTCATAGGAATGATCCTTTCTGCGCAAATCATTATCCGCTTCAAAGACATTTTCAAAAAACCTGCTAGCTGGTTCCGCTAAAAGTTGATAATACTGACTAAACAGCAGCGCCGCATGATTACCACTCCACATTGGCGGTAAAAGTTCCTTTGGCAGACCTGGATCAATGAACAGAAATTTTCTGTATTCATGAACAAGATTTGTTCTCTCTACAAAGCACTCTGAGTCGGACATTTCTCCTTTGCTTAGCACACTTTGATGTACAATGAATTGCTTACTGTACTTTGAGATAAACTCCTCATACTTATTCTCGATTTCCTCAAGCGGCCAGCTTTTTTCCACAAGGGATTGACTATCTTTTGGCCCTTTATAGTCCGAGACGAAGAAATCAACGTATTCACTAATATCATACTTTTCGATTAAAAGATTCACTTCTTTTTCAAGGTTATTCGGTGAAATCCAGCAGGCATTAGAGAAACTGCCAAATCCACTCCACAATAGTTCCTGTCGAAGCTCATCACGAATCTGCCGTTTTTCTTCCGGAATCGAATACATTAAAATACGCCATTTTCTGTCCCATTCATGCGGGTTCAGTTTAAAAATTCGGTTGGCGGCCTCATCCATCCGGGAAACACCTCGTTCAGTCAAAAAGTAAAAACTTTTGTTTCCCTGCTTTTCTGACTGAATCCACCCTTGCTTCACCATTCGCGAAACAGCGACACGAACGCCCTGTTCATTATGCCCAAACTCTTTCAATAAACGAACCAAGCTGCCAATCCAAATTTTATTTCCATAGTGACGTAAATAATCTCCATAAATGGTGAAAATCATCGATTGTGTGTTTGCACCCATAACCTCTTCACTCTTTCTTTTTCCCTGTCCCTTACAAATTTTGAACGAGACGTTTTTTTCTATTATATCATAAACGTCAATATCATCTCCCTGAAAATTGAGGTATTCTCCGCTCACTAAATGCATCGAGCGCCTCGATTCGGTCTTCTGTTGGAATCGTCAGTTCATACGCTTTCGCTTCAATTGCAAGCCCCGTCTGTATATCTGTGTTCATTCCCTGAGTAATCGCATATTTCGCCTGTTTTAATGCAACAGGCCCGTTTTTCATCATGTTTGCCGCAAATTGTTTACACTCTTCAGAAAGCACATCACGCGGCACCACTTTTAATACAATACCAAGGTCGAGCGCCTCCTCAGCTGAGATTTTTTTCGCCGTTAAAATTAATTCTTTGGCCTTCATTTCACCAATCAGTCGTGGAAGGCGCTGTGTTCCGCCTGCACCCGGAATGATTGCCCAGCTCGTTTCGGTCAACCCCATGGATACACCTTGTGCCGCAATCGCAAAGTCACACGACAGTAGCCACTCAAATCCTCCGCCCAGCGCGTAACCATTAACCGCTGCGATTGTCGGCTGCGGCAAGCTGGCAATACTATTAAACACATCACGAATCGCTTTTACATTTCTTCTTACCTCTGACTCATTTAAGGTTTTTCTTTCTTTCAAATCAGCACCGGCACTGAATGCTTTTTGGCCGGATCCTGTAAAAATAACAACGCGTACCTCAGGATTTACATGAATGGAATCAACAGCCTCCTGCAGTTCACGAAGTGTATCATAGTTAAAACAATTCAATACGTCCGGTCGGTTTACTGTTACATATCCGATATGACCTTTCACTTCATATAATACATTTCCCATAAAAAATTCCCTCTCCTTTTTAAAATAGAGCCCTCTCGTATTCGAGACAGACTCTGTAGTTCCTACTCTATATTTTCAATAATCGCTGCTATCCCCTGACCGACTCCTACACACATTGTCGCCAGTCCATATTGAACATTTTGTTTTTTCATTTCATATAAAAGCGTCGTCAAAATACGGGCTCCGCTTGCACCAAGTGGATGTCCAAACGCAATAGCACCGCCGTTTACATTGACCTTTTCCTGATCAAACTCAAGCTGGCGTATGCATTCCAGCGACTGTGAGGCAAAAGCTTCATTTAGTTCTACAAGACCGATATCGTTTACCGATAAGTTTGCCCGATCAAGCGCTTTTCTCGTTGCATAAATTGGACCAAGGCCCATAACCGCAGGCTCAAGACCAGCAACCGCTCCAACCACATATTTTGCAAGGGGCTTCAAACCAAGTTCCTTTGCTTTATCCGCACTCATTAATAACAAAGCGGATGCACCGTCATTTACTCCGGATGCATTACCAGCTGTTACTGTGCCGCCTTCAAAAATCGGGCGCAGTTTAGCAAGTTTTTCAATCGTTGTATCTGGACGTGGATGCTCGTCTTGATCGAAGACAACCTCGTTTCCTTTCCGATCATGAAAACGAACGGGTACAATTTCTTCCGCAAAACGATTGGATTCCATTGCTTTTTTTGCCCGCTGTTGGCTTTGAAGTGCAAACTGATCCTGATCTTCCCGTGAAATTGAGCAGCGTTGCGCCACATTTTCAGCTGTCTGAGGCATGGAATCTGCTCCATACATCTCTTCTAGCTTTTTATTCGTAAATCGCCATCCAATCGTTGTATCCTGAAGCTCCATCGATCCCCGAGGGAAGTCACTCTCAGGTTTTGCCATGACATATGGTGCTCTTGTCATACTTTCCGTTCCCCCTGCGATGTAAATATCGCCTTCCCCTACAGCTATAGATCGTGCAGCATACATAACCGCATCAAGTCCTGATCCGCACAAACGATTAATAGTAGTTCCACCAACGTTGACTGGAAGACCAGCTAAAAGTGCGGACATTCTCGCTACATCTCGGTTATCCTCTCCTGCCTGATTCGCATTTCCGAAGATGACATCTTCAATTTGTTCTGGCGGCAGCCCTGGATTCCGCTCTGTCAGCGCTTTAATGACAATTGCTCCGAGATCATCTGGACGTACACTTTTTAATGCTCCTTTATACTTCCCGATAGGTGTTCTTACCGCATCAACAATGACAACGTCCCTCATTTTCCCACCAGCTCTTCAATTTTTGTATAGTCGTACACACCTTTACCAGACTTGCGGCCCAGCCTTCCCGCTTTTACATACTGTTCAAGAAGTGGCGCTGGACGGTATTTTTCACCAAGTTTTTCATGTAAATATTTTAAATTATTTAAACGGGCATCTAGTCCTACTAAATCCCCCAGCTCAAATGGGCCCATCGGAAAATTCAATCCTAGCTTGATTGCTTTATCAATTTCTTCAGGTGTTCCTAACCCTTCTTGAAGCATATAGAATGCTTCATTCCCAACCAGGCAGCTGATCCGGCTTGTTACAAAACCAGGAAATTCGTTTATGACCACTGTCTCTTTCCCCATCTTCTCAGCAACCTGTTTTATGACTGCTGCTGTTTCATCACTCGTTTCGAGGCCGCGTACAATTTCGACTAGCGGCATTTTCTGTACAGGATTGAAGAAATGCATCGCAATCGTTTTTTCAGGACGCTTTCCATAAGAGCCAATTTCTGTCGGGCTCATAGTGGAAGTATTAGTAGCAAAATAGCAGTGATCCTGTGCATGTTCTTCTATTTTTTCAAAAACAGCTTTTTTAACTTCTGCACGCTCTGGAACGGCCTCTATAATTAAATCAGCTTTAATAGCAGCTTCTTTTAAATTGGAAGAATATAATAATCGACTTTTTCCTGCATCCGCTTCTTCAGAAGTGATTTTTCCGTAACGTACACCTTTTTCAAAAATAATATCAATCTCTTTTTTCGCGCTGTCTAAAGCAGATGGATTCACATCTACTAATGTTATGTCAAATCCTCCGGTCGCTCCTACATAGGCGATCCCTCTGCCCATTACTCCAGAGCCTACGACTACTATGTTTGTAATCATCTAACTTTCTCCTTCCACATAATAGAGGCTGGCTGCGATAGAATCAGATTAGCATCCAGCTATACCCGAATGATTTTTCTGAAATATGTTTCAGCCAGCCTTTATTCACTATTTTGTATCTCGGTTTAATATCCATCAACAGCAGGCCCCTGATAGAAGTTTCACCTTATTAAATGCCGAAAGGATTTAATGGGCGGCTTCCATAATAGGAAATAAAACTTTTTGTTTCAGTATAAAGATCTAATGTCTCAATACAAAGCTCCCTTCCGAACCCTGATTGTTTATAACCGCCGAAAGGTGTTCCTGGGAAAGCTGAGAATGGGCAGTTTACCATGACAATCCCTGCTTGGATTTGGTTACCGACACGAGTTGCACGGGCACCATCTTTTGTCCAAAGAGCAGAACCAAGACCAAACTCTGTGTCATTTGCTAGTCTAATTGCCTCTTTTTCATCTTTGAACTTCATGATTACAACAACTGGTCCAAAGATTTCTTCTTTCACTACTTTCATATTGTGATTTACATTACCAATGACCGTCGGCTCATACCAATAACCGCCTTCGAATCCTTCAACTACAGCCGGCTTTCCACCCACTAAGATTTCAGCTCCATCTGCAATAGCTGATTGAACATAACTATCAACAACATCTAATTGACCTTGATCGATAACTGATCCAACATGTGTTTCTTTATCTAATGGATTTCCTAATTTAAGCTTTTTCGTTTTTTCTACGAATCTAGTAACAAATTCATCATAGATATCCTCGTGCACGTATAAGCGAGATCTCGCCTCACAAGATTGTCCTGTATTAT
Source organism: Bacillus sp. ISL-75 (assembly GCF_018613095.1). NCBI lineage: Bacteria > Bacillati > Bacillota > Bacilli > Caryophanales > Bacillaceae > Bacillus > Bacillus sp. ISL-75. Next base: position 194,606 of record NZ_JAGGQX010000019.1, on the reverse strand, counting down.
AGAAAATACCGAATAGTGACCCATCTATAGCCGCTTCAATATCAGCATCCTCGAACACGATATTCGGAGATTTCCCGCCAAGCTCCAATGTTACACGCTTTAATGTTTTAGAAGCCTTGCCCATGATATCTCTACCAATTGGTGTAGAACCTGTGAAAGCGACTTTATTTACATTCGGATGTTCAACAAGATAATTTCCAACGTCAGAACCAGAACCAGGAATAATATTAACAACTCCCGCAGGAACTCCTGCTTCAATACAAATTTCCCCTAAAACAATGGCAGTTAACGGAGTTAATGAAGCTGGTTTCACAATGACAGAACATCCAACCGAGATTGCAGGTGCAATCTTCCACGCCGCCATCATCAATGGGTAGTTCCAAGGAATAATTTGTGCACATACACCTACAGGTTCTTTCTCTGTATAGTTATGGAATTGACCTGCCATATTATTTACGGAGCCACTATGTCCTACAATGGCACCTGCATAAAATTCAAAAACTTCAACAGCTTGCATAACTTGACCTTGTGCCGCTGAAATGGATTTACCACTATTTAAGACTTCTAATTCGACTAATTCATTAAAACGGGAACGCATAATTGACGCAATTTTATTTAAAATTCGAGAGCGTTTATTAACAGGTGATTTTTTCCATTTCCCGTTTTCGAAAGCCCCAAGAGCTGCTTGTACTGCTCTTTCAGCATCTTCTTGTGTAGCTTTTGCAACCCTGGCAATGATTTCACCAGTGGCAGGATTGTAAGCATCAATAGTGGCTCCATTAGAACTTTCCACTCTTTCACCATTAATAACTAGATGGTAATAATCACGCTTCATTTCTACTTTTTCAAAAGTTGCTGCTTCTTGTACTTTTACCATTTCATCCCACTCCCTTTTTTATGTTACTCACCAATAAATTGAGCTTTGCGTTTCTCTGTAAATGCCGTTACCCCTTCAACATAATCTTTCGTTAAGCCGGCAATTCGTTGTCCTTCCGCTTCTTCTTTCAAATATTCTTCAAAAGAAATATGGTAGGAGGCTTCTAAATATCTTTTGATTAAGCCGATTGCTTTCGTTGGTCTGCTGGCAATATTTTCTGCAAAGGCTGTCACTTGTTCGTTCCAGTCCTCTACTCCGATTACTTTTGTAGCAAGACCCATTTTTTCTGCCTCAGCAGCAGGTACTTTTTCTCCCAATACAGATAGCTCTAATGCCTTTGCATGACCCACAATTCGTGAAAGGAAATACAGATTACCCGAATCAGGAATTAACCCAATATTGACAAAGGCATTTAGAAAGCTTGCTTTCTCAGAGATAAGACGGAAATCGCAGGCTAATGCCAGACTGAAGCCTGCCCCTGCAGCCACACCGTTTACTGCTGCAATAATTGGTTTTTCACAACTGACGATTTCCTTCATCATCGGACCGTAATCGTCACGGAGCATTTGCCCTAAATTCATGCTGTCATCCACATCTGCTAAGTCTTGACCGGAACAAAAGGCCCTTCCTTCTCCGGTAATGACAATCGCACGCACCTCATGAGACTTTGACGAGTGTTTAATTACCTTTTGGATTTCTTTATTCATTTGTGATGTAAAAGCATTCAGTTTATCAGGTCGGTTTAGACTGAGCCAAGCTACCCCGTTTTCAATCCGAAAAGTAATTGTTTCGTACATAGCATAACTCCTTATCTGCCTGTAAAATTAGGCTTTCTTTTTTCTACAAACGCTTCCATGCCTTCCTTTTGATCTTCAGAAGCAAAGAGCAAGTAGAAATTCTTTCTTTCATATTGCATTCCTTCATATAAGGAGTAATCCACTGCCTTATTAACAGAGTCTTTGATTATTCTGACTGCTAAAGGCGGCTGTGCCGCAATCTTTCTTGCAAAGCCAATTGCTTCCTCCATCAATAATTCAGGTGCGACAATTTTATTAATAATGCCATATTTTAAGGCTGTTTCTGCATTGATTCTTTCGGCGGTCAAGATCCATTCAAGTGCCTTTGTTTTACCCACTAGCTTCGTCAGTCTTTGTGTCCCTCCTGCTCCAGGCATAACTCCAAGTGTTACTTCTGGAAAGGAAAACAGTGTATCTCCAGCAGCTATAAGTAAGTCACATGATAAGGCAAGCTCAAAGCCACCGCCGAATACAAAGCTTTTGACTGCACCAATGATAGGCTTTTTAACGAAACTTAACCGGTCCCAATCAGCAAATTGATTCAACAATTCCAATCTAACAGGATTGTCATTGGCCATCTCATCAATATCCGCTCCAGCAGAAAATGCTTTTCCATGACCGGATAATAAGATTACTTTCACTTGGGTATCACGGTCGAATTCTTCTGCTGCAGAAACAATTTCACCGACCATCGTCCGGTTCAGCGCATTCAATTGTTTCGGTCGGTTCAAAGTGATAAAGCCTATCCCATCCCCAATTGATGTCTCAATAAATTGAAACTCGTTCATTTTATACTTCCTCACCGATCATCATGGTTACGAGTTTCCCAGCAAAACCCATCAAGTCTTTTCCTGATGCTTTTCCTTCAGGGGAACGCATACCTTGTTGAAGTGCTTCATGATTTTCATAATACATTTCGCATAGAATGTGATATTCAGAGTCTTTCCCCATTGGTGTTCCGACTATTTTCGTAACGACCATTTTTTGAAGACCTGGGATTTTTTCTGTGATAGGACCGTGAACACTGAAATAATGTTCATCAAATTCTTCTTTATTTTCCGGCTGCTTATATAGAGCAATTAACTTTACCATTTTATTTCCTCCGTATTTTACATAAATTTAATCATTGGTTTCATTGCTTCAAATGGGTTTTTACATGATTTGCAATATAAAATGCTGCGGCACGCTGTTGGTCCGAATATGTTTTCCATCGTGACATACGTGGATTCACAATACGGACAATCTATATGCCACGATCCATCTTCTTTCATTTGTCGAGGGGGAGGGGAGATTCCGAATACCTTTAGTCCCGCTTTCCCCTTTTCCGTAATCCGGTCAGATGTCCAGGATGGGGAACGTAGGAATTCTACGCTCACTCCTTCAACGCTTGGCAGCTGTTTAACGGCTGTTTCAACATTTTTTTGAATGATAGACAAAGCTGGACACCCTAGAAAGGTAGGCAGTATTTTTACTGAAACATCTGATCCTGATATCTCCACATTCTCCACCATTCCTAAATCTAGAATGCTGACTGTATTAATTTCAGGATCTTTTACGTTTTCCAGTAGTTTATATATTTCTTCTGATGTTAATAACACGGTAGACATAGTCCCCCTCCCCCTTTTCCTCTTGTATTACCAGGTAGCTGCTTTATTACTAGCGTATACTTCACTTAAAGTTTCGAGTGCCTTCTCTAAATCCTCTGTGTGCTTCCCATTTCGTCCATCTCCTTGAGCCATTCCTACTTCAATGGGTCCTTGGAGCCCAACACTTTTCAATACAGGTGCAACGGCCTGATTCCACTTATTCAGTAAAACCGCTTCGCTTTCAATTAAACCTTGTTGCACGATTTTATTTCGATGTTCTCCAAGAGAGAAAACACCTTGAAAATCTTGCAACGTTTTTTCAATAGCTGCTTTCATTCGGGAAACAGCTTCTTCATGACCTGAACCTAAAAGTTGAACGAACCATGTTTTCCAGTGCATTAAATGATAGTAAAGTTCCATTTGCACCTTTGCGGCAACTTCAGCCAGCGGCTCATATGAACTTGAATGTAGTGATTGAATCTTAATCATTTTAGCTTGGGTATAAAAATAATTTCGTACAACTGCAAAAGCCCAATCATAATCCGGTTCTTCCATATAATAGCCAGGTCCATTAGCGAGTTCCAAGATAATCGCATTACGCCTTGCATTCGCTGGACGGTCATGGGCTAGCTGATTTGCATTCCCTTCACCGAGTTCTTCTAACAATTGATAGAATATGGCCGCATGACCCATTGTATCTTGGGTGATGGAGGAAGTTGCTACGTCTTCTTCAATGTGAGGAGCGAGACCCAGCCATTCAGATCCACGATAGGAATGGATAAAATCATCGTCTGCTAGTTGAAATAGCAACTCTTTAATTGCCGTATTCTCTACTGATGAATTATTTGCCATTTTTTACGCCTCCTGCCCAAGATAAAATTTCCTTCTCATCAAGCATTTCTTGTTCATATTTCCGCCATTTTTTCTTTAAATAGCCATACCCTTTTGTTGTGCGGTATTCTTTATTATCTAAACGTTGAAGCGTTTTCTTTTCTTCCGAAGTCATTTTACGTATATTCTGACGTTTCACAACCCAGATATCATCCACTGCTTCACGTCGCATAAAGTTTTCCTGTGCCATCAGGATCGCAATATCCTCATTTGGTGCGAGCAAGCTAAAATGATATTGTACTGGTGCAGTTGGGGTCTTGCGGCTAAATACTTCAAACTCTTCAAAATATGATTCTTGCCTAGTTTCCATGTTCCTTCCCCTCCCTTAGACAGTCTTTGGTGACAATGCTTCACGTACCCACTGGTTATTTTTGTAAGAAATTCTTCTAAGATTCAAGCGCTCTTGTGAACGAGGTCCTTCATTTCTAGCAATCTTCTTCAATTTATTCCAGTCAGGCTGTTTATAAATCCATTTTCCTGTTTCTTCATCAAATCGCAGCGTTTCATCCGGAATGGTAAAACCAAGTGAATGTATCCGCTTAATATACTTGCTAAAGAAAGATTGACGAAGTCCTTCATTCGTGCCCGTTCTGATTCTATACTTTAAGGTAACATCTTGTTTTGAAGCACCCATTTCATTCTTGCTTGGCGGTCCGAAGAAAAGCAGCAAAGATTCCCACCAATAATTAAGGGCATCTTGCACCATTTGTCTCTGTTCTTCTGTCCCTTCAGCTAAAGCCATAATAATGGCTTCTCCGTGTTGAGCGTGGAAAACCTCTTCTGCACAAATTCTGTGTAAGGCACGGGCATATGGACCGTAAGATGCACCAAGCATATCCGTTTGGGTGATAATGGCCGCTCCGTCAACTAACCAGCCAATCAGCCCTGCATCTCCCCATGATTTAGCTTCCATATGGAAAACATTATGGAACTTTAAATCCCCAGTAAAAAGATCCTGCATCAGATCGTCCCGCTTTTTTCCATATGGTTTCAATAAATCTTCCGCCACACGAAGCAATAATTGTCCGTGTCCCATTTCGTCTTGTACCTTCGCCATAATCCCAAGTTTTCTATGCAAAGTAGGAGCTTTCGGTACCCATTCCTTTTCAGGAAGTGCTCCCATTATTTCGCTCATACCATGCATGGAAATTAATTTGATTAATGTATTCCGATATTCATCTGGCATCCAATCATCTGCTTCAATTTTATCTCCAGCTTCGATCCTAGCTATAAATTGCTCCAGCTTTTCCTGTTCTGTTATTTCATTTAAAAGAACGCTCATTTCAAATCCCCCTTTTCTCAAAAACAATATAACGTTTATTTAACGTAATTATATTTTATTGTTATATAAAAAGCAAGAATATTGCGTCATTTTTTTAAAATAAAAGAATGGGCGATACTCTCCTTTATTTCAACGATACTTTGAACCGTGACGACTCCACTTTAATCGATTGTGGGCACGGTGCAGCTTCACCAGAAATTTTTGATTACAATGACAAGGGAATGGCATTTGTTCTTCTTGACGAAAATGAAGGAACAGCATGCATCATTCCCTGCTGGGATAATGACAGATTCATTATACGCTGATCATAGCACTTTTTCGCTTATCAACAATACGAATGGCCTTTCCTTCAGAACGCGGGATGCCTTTTGGAATGTTGACAACGATATCCATCGTCACTAGACATGTGTTTTTCATATGGTGCTGGACCGTCTTCTTCAATTTCTGAACATTGGCATGTGTTAAGTCTCCATCAATTCCAGTATAGAAATCGCTTTCAATTTCAACATGTAATTCAACACTGTCCATTGCACCTTTCTTAACAAGGTGAATCTGATAATGAGGAACGAGTCCCTTCACTTGCAACAATGCCCGTTCAATTTCAGAAGGGAAAACGTTTACACCTCTGACAATGAGCATGTCATCTGTTCTGCCTTTTACCCTGGACATTCTCGTTGTCGTACGTCCACATTTACATTTTTCTCGGGTAATAGCGGCAAGATCCCCAGTTCGATAACGAATTATTGGTAGGGCTTCCTTCGTTAAGCTAGTAAAAACCAGTTCTCCAACTTCTCCATCTGCTACCGGTTCGAGTGTATCTGGATTAATCACTTCAATCAGGAAATGATCATCTGCGATATGAAGTCCATCCTGTGCTTCATGACATTCTATCGCAACACCCGGTCCCATAACTTCACTTAGGCCGTAAATATCAACCGCTTTCAATTTTAGTTTCTTTTCAAGTGTCGCTCTCATTTCTTCCGACCAAGGCTCAGCGCCAAAAATACCATATTCAATTCCATTATCAGCAGGGTCTATCCCCATTTCTTCCATCTTTTCAGCCATATTTAGAATATAAGATGGCGTTCCGCAAATACCCCTCGGTTTCAAATCATTAATAAGTGTAATTTGCCGATCTGTGTTTCCCCCTGAAATTGGTAATGTTGCAGCTCCTAGCTTTTCTGCTCCGTAATGAAGACCAAGTCCGCCTGTAAACAATCCATAGCCATAGGCGTTATGAAAAATATCAGATTTCCGGCCACCTGCAGTGACAATTGCACGGGCAACCATTACGGACCAGTTTTCAATATCATTTTTTGTATATCCTACAATTGTCGGCTTTCCACTCGTTCCAGACGATCCATGAACGCGGACAACCTCATCCATGGGAACTGCAAATAGACCGAATGGGTATTGCTCACGAAAATTCTGTTTTTTGGTAAATGGAAGCTTTGTCACATCGCTTAGCTGTTGAATATCTTCTGGCGTAATACCCAGTTCATCAAATTTCTCTTTGTAAAATGGTACATTCTCAAATACATCTCTAACCGTTTTTTGAAGACGTGCCAGCTGCAAACTTTCCATTTCAACACGGGTAGCAGTTTCAATTTCTGGATTGTACATTGTTTCAGTCCCCCTCATTTGCTTTTCATTGTTCCCGAAATCACATAACGGAATTAAAACGAAAATAAAAAATCTAGTAATATACTTTTTCAGATTAATACGACATTTCCACGTTGTCAATAGTGTTAACTTTGAATTTTAATAGAAAATATAAAATTTTATTAAATATTTTAATTTACTTAATATTCTAATTATGATAGCTTTAAAACGAGAGTGACATATATCACTTTTTATCAACACCGTTTTAAAATCGTTTTATTCAAGGAGGGGTTATTATGGAATCACCAGTAAAAAAAAGCTACTTAACCGAAGAACATGTCGAAAAGAAGCCCTATTATCAATTGGTTGAAACCGAAGATTTTAAGGTTTTACTTCAAAAGAAAAAAGCATTTATTATCCCTGTCACCACTTTCTTCCTTACGTTTTATTTTGTTCTGCCTGTGTTAGCTGCTTATACATATGTATTAAAAGGAGAAGCTTTTCTCGGTATAACATGGGCATGGGTTTATGCACTTCTTCAGTTCGTTGTGGTTTGGATCGGTGGTATTGTCTACCTTAAGAAATCAGAGAAGTATGACAAAATGGCCCAAAATATTTTAACTAAATACCGGAAGGAGCTTGGCTGATGAGTACATTATCTCTTATACTTTTTTTAGGCATTATCTTGTTAACGCTTACAATAACCTATTATTCTTCTAAGAAAACGAAAAACGCTAGCGATTTTTATACAGCTGGCGGCGGGTTGACTGCATGGCAAAATGGATTGGCTGTAGCTGGTGACTTTATGTCTGCCGCTTCTTTTCTCGGTATTACAGGGGCTATCGCTCTGATTGGTTTCGATGGATTTTATATGAGCATTGGCAATCTTGTCGCGTTCCTTGTCTTATTATACTTTGTTTCGGAGCCGCTTCGTAATCTTGGAAAATACACGTTAGCCGATATGATTTCTGCTCGGTTTAAGTCCAAAAAGGTACGTGGGATCGCTGCAGCGAACACTCTTGTCATTTCTATTTTTTATATGATTGCTCAACTTGTTGGTGCGGGTGGATTGATTAAACTTCTTCTCGGGATCGATTACGGTCTTTCCGTTCTTCTCGTTGGTGTATTAATGACAATTTATGTTATTTTCGGTGGGATGCGGGCGACAAGCTGGGTGCAAATAACGAAAGCCGCGCTTTTGCTGGGCGGTTCTTCCGTTTTGACGTTTATTGTATTTTCCCGATATAACTTTAACATCTCAGAAATGTTCCACCATGTTAAGACAGCAACACCCCTTGGTAATGACTTTTTAAATCCAGGTAATAAATACACGAATGGACTTGATATGATTTCATTTAATATGTCACTTGTCCTCGGCGCAGCAGGACTTCCGCATTTACTTGTCCGCTTCTTTACTGTAAAGGATGCGGCGACGGCACGAAAATCTGTTGTATATTCAACATGGTTTATTGGCGTATTTTTTATTATGACGATTTTCCTAGGGTTCGGTGCTGCTTCATTCGTCGGTTTTGAACGCATTGTTGAGGCTAACCCTGCTGGAAACATGGCCGCGCCGCTTCTCGCATTAACCGTAGGCGGTGAATTCTTGTTTGCATTCGTCTCAGCTGTCGCATTTGCCACTATTTTAGCGGTAGTATCCGGCCTTGTTTTAACGTCAGCATCTGCCTTTGCACATGACATTTATGGAGAAATTATTAAAGACGGAAAAATGACTGAAAAGCAGCAAGTTCTTGTAGCACGTATCTCGGCAATTAGTGTTGCGGCTATTTCAATCGTGCTAGCCTTGTTCGCACAGTCACTGAATGTTGCTTTCCTTTCTGTACTTGCATTAGGTATTGCAGCAAGCGCCAACTTGCCGGTTATTCTTTGCACAATTTACTGGAAACGATTTAATGCAAGCGGAGCGATCACCGGCATGCTGTTTGGGTTAATCAGCTCTCTAGTTTTAGTTTTGCTTAGTCCGAATATATGGAATCCCCAACCTGGAATGGGTATTTTCACAGGAGACCCTATTTTCACAATGAGCAACCCGACCATTTTCACCGTGCCTCTAGGCTTTATAGGTGCCTATATAGGTACAATGTTGTCTAAAGCAAAAGAAGACCAAAATAAATTCGCAGAAGTATTGTTTAAATCAAACACTGGGTATGGCATTAGCTCAGCAAAAGATCATTAAGAAAAGGAGAATTCCATGACAATTCAATTAGATGATCAGGCAATTCACGATTTACATTACGATGAAATTAAGCAAGTTCTAAAAGACGAACCATTTGCAGCTTTTCTTGGAATGAAGCTGACAAATCTCGGACCTGGCACAGCGGAAGCGGAATTAATTCCTGACGACAGAATGCTTAATGCACATGGAACAGTTCACGGTGCCATTATCTTTTCACTTGCAGATTACGTATTTGCCGCAGCGAGCAACTCATATGGCAAAACAGCTGTGGGTGTCACAACCAATGTTAACTTTATATCAGCTGGCAAACCTGGCAGGACTTTAACTGCAAATGCAAAAGAAATAAAGAAAAATCACAAACTCGCTTGGTACAAAATCGATGTCCAAAGTGAAAATGAACTAATCGCAACAATGGAAGCGATGGTTTACAGAAAAAGTCATTATTTTGTTAAACAGGATAAATAAAGCTTTTATTAACCGGACAAATCAATCATTTCGTCCGGTTGTTTTTTACAATTTGAAATAATGATTTCCCGGCCTTCAATTGAAAGGGCTTTTCCTATATAAAATAAAAAAGACTTAGCACCTAATCGAAAGTGCCAAGCCTTTTTTATGATTTACTTTCAAGTATCAACGTCACGGGACCGTCATTGATGAGTTCGACATCCATCATCGCACCGAATATGCCGGTTTCAACACGAATCCCTTTTTCCCGCAGCAAGCTGTTAAGTAACTCATAAAGTTGAACAGCTTGGTCTGGCCGGGCCGCATCCATGAAGTTTGGCCTTCTCCCCTTTCGGCAATCACCGTAAAGAGTAAATTGCGAAACAGAAAGAATTTCACCGCCAACATCTAATAAAGATAGATTCATCTTTTCATCGGCATCCTCAAAAATACGGAGGTTGGCAATTTTATCGGCTAGGTAGATGGCATCCTCTTCCTTGTCAGCATGGGTGATACCGACAAGTAAGACAAGCCCCTTTGTTATTTGACCAGTTACTTCCCCGCCAACAGTTACGCTGGCACCTTTACTTCGTTGAACAACTACACGCATTTTTTGAAACTCCTTAATTCATCATTCGACGGACGGAATAAATATCGGGGATCTGTTTAATTCGTTCAACCACCTTTTGCAAATGGTTCACATTGTGTATGGCAATCGACATGCTAATCGTCGCCATTTTATTCCGATCCGATTTGCCTGAAACGGCAGAAATATTTGTTTTTGTTTCATTTACAGCTTGGAGTACTTCATTGAGAAGCCCTCTTCGGTCATAACCGTTAATTTCAATATCAACATTATATTCTTTCCGATCATTTAAGGACGATTCCCATTCTACAGGGATTAACCTTGACTGAGCATCATTAGAATCAATGTTTGTACAGTCCGAACGATGAACAGAAACTCCGCGCCCCTTGGTAATAAAACCGACAATTTCATCGCCTGGAACAGGATTGCAGCATCTTGATAACCGAATCAGTAAATTATCAATCCCGGAAACTCGGACACCGGATTCACGTTTTTTGGAAGATGGGAAGGTTTTTAGGTCCGTTATGGCATTGGTAATATTTGAACTCTGTTCCTGATCCCTCTTTTTGCGCCATTTCTCGGTTAATCGGTTAACGACCTGTAAAGCCGTTACACCATTATAACCAACCGCTGCATACATATCTTCTTCACTGGAGAAATTAAACTTTTCGGCAACCTTTTTTAGATTGTCAGAGGTCAATATTTCTTTGATATCGAACTCCATATTACGAATTTCTTTTTCAACCATCTCTTTGCCTTTATCGACATTTTCATCGCGGCGCTGCTTCTTAAAGAAGGCCCGAATCTTGTTTTTCGCTTGCGATGTTTGCGCCAGCTTCAACCAATCCTGACTTGGACCGTATGAATGTTTCGATGTAAGGATTTCGATGATATCACCAGTCTTAAGCCGGTAGTCCAGCGTCACCATTTTGCCATTCACTTTTGCGCCTATCGTCTTATTGCCAATTTCGGAGTGAATTCGATAAGCAAAATCAATAGGTACAGAACCAGACGGCAACTCAATGACATCACCTTTTGGTGTAAACACAAATACCATATCGGAAAATAAGTCAATTTTCAATGACTCCATAAACTCTTCCGCATTGGCGGTATCATTTTGGAACTCCAGTATTTCTCTGAACCAGGTTAATTTCTGTTCAAACGAAGTGCTCTCGTTAAGTGCTTCTTTGCCCTCTTTATAAGCCCAGTGTGCTGCCACCCCGAATTCAGCAATCCGATGCATCTCATACGTTCTAATTTGAACCTCAAGCGGATCTCCTTTTGGGCCGATTACGGTAGTATGCAAGGATTGATACATATTAGGCTTCGGCATCGCGATATAATCCTTGAAACGGCCGGGCATTGGTTTCCAGCAAGTGTGAATAATCCCTAAAACAGCATAGCAATCTTTAATACTGTTTACGACGATACGAACAGCTAGCAAATCATAAATTTCACTGAACTGCTTGTTTTGCAAAGCCATTTTCCGATAAATGCTATAAATATGCTTCGGACGGCCAGAAAGCTCTGCTTTAATGGACACTTCACCCATTCGGTTCTTTACTTCTTCAATGACATCCACTAAATATTGCTCACGTTCAGCGCGCTTCTTTTTCATTAAGTTAACAATTCGATAATATTGCTGCGGATTTAAATACCTTAAGGCTGTATCTTCCAGTTCCCATTTAATCTTAGAAATACCAAGACGATGTGCCAAAGGTGCAAAAATTTCAAGTGTTTCATTTGAAATCCGACGCTGCTTTTCTAAAGGAAGATGTTTAAGTGTCCGCATATTATGCAAACGGTCGGCAAGCTTAATAAGGATGACCCTGATATCCTGGGCCATTGCCACAAACATTTTTCTGTGGTTCTCTGCCTGCTGTTCCTCGTGAGATTTATATTTAATTTTCCCTAATTTGGTTACGCCGTCGACAAGCATGGCCACTTCGTCATTAAAAGAAGACTCAATATCTTTTAAAGATACACTCGTATCTTCAACGACGTCATGAAGAAAACCAGCTGCAACCGTGGCAGGATCCATCTCCAAGTCAGCTAGAATGCCAGCAACCTGGATCGGATGAATAATGTACGGTTCGCCCGATTTTCGATATTGTTCACGATGAGCATGTTTTGCAAATTCGTATGCTTTTTCCAAAAATTTAACATGTTCATCATTTAAATAATTCCGAGTCTTGTCGATGACTTGGTCGGCTGTTAACACTAGATCATTCGCCATGAAATCACCTTTATTTTCGTCTCATTTTATTTATATAAATGTCATTCTCTAAAAATTTGTTCTAAATAGGAATGATTGTTATTATTATCGAAAAAAAAAGCCAAGATGTAAAGAGATTGAGAGTCTTTTTCCACACAATTCAGGAAAAATTGTGCTAAACGGGCGCTTCCGCTTTTTTATATAAAGAGAGCACTCGCCCTGAGTGCCCTCTTTAATGGTTTAATAATGCATCAATGTTAAAACATCATAACCATCAAGTTTTTTTCTACCTTCTAAATAACTTAACTCAACTAAGAAAGCAATCCCTGCAACCACACCGCCAAGTTGCTCCACTAATTGAATCGTAGCGTCGATTGTACCGCCTGTAGCCAACAAATCATCCGTGATTAGGACACGTTGGCCTGGTTGGATGGCATCTTTATGGATGGTTAGAACATCTTTACCATATTCAAGCCCGTAACCAACTTTAATCGTTTCCCGTGGAAGTTTACCTTCTTTACGGACTGGGGCAAAGCCTACGCCTAAGGCATATGCAACCGGACAGCCAATAATAAATCCTCGGGCTTCAGGTCCAACAATCAGATCAATTTGTCTTTCTTTTGCATAAGCAACGATTTGGTCTGTTGCATATTTATAGGCCTCACCATCATTCATTAAAGGGGTGATATCTTTAAATTTAATTCCTTCTTTTGGCCAGTCAGGTACGATTGTAATAAATTCCTTTAAGTCCATTCTTCAATTGCCTCCTCAGTTTCAACCGACTCTTGAATAACTTGATCGAACCAGGCTTTTAAATCCTGAAAGGATGAAAACAATAGTTCCCTTTCAAGTTCATATTGTGCTTGTTTTATTTGGTAGGTTCGAGAGTCAGTTAGGTCACGCTTTTGCGCTCCGGTGTTTAAAGTTATAAATCCATTGTTTATTGTAACAAAATCCAGGTCAGAAAACACCTTTGACATAAAGTTTATCGTTTCCTGCGACCAACCGCGATGCTTTGCGAGGTCACCCCCATGTCGTTTAAGATCGATCGGACCCTTTTTTAACAGAAAAGCATAAAACCATTTAAAATGGTCACGGGTCGGGACAGTACTAAAGAAATCACTGGATTCTTTATAAAAATAAGCATAAATCCTAGCTGGTTGTTTCCCTTTAAATAAAACCTTTAGGATTTCTTTTGATGAAGGAAAGTCAACCAGAACAATATTTGCCTTGTTCCCATCGAACGATTTTGCATCTTCCACATCTTTAATAAAAATGGTCTCATCGATTAAATTAGGGTTTATTTTTTCAAGGTGTTCTTGATTAAAAATAATAAATTTCCTGTTATCAGCAGGGACAGCATTTGAAAGGCTGTTGATCCGCTTTTGTCCGCGATAATCAAATAATTGCCATGACTCCACGGCAATATCGTGGATGAAAATTTGTGGTTTACGTATATTGTTCCATTCGTTAACAGATAATTCTCCAATTAACGAAATTTTTGATGCAGGTGAGATATGATCCACTAAAGGTCCTAAACCAAAGCCTACCCCATCCAGATTTGCACCACTTTCATTCACTAATACTTTTAAGTGGTTTTGCTCACTGCCAATTTTTCTGATATTTGTAATATCGACATTGTTTATTAAAACCTTTGGTTTGGGGTTGTCCATACCAAAAGGAGCAAGTAGACTCATTTCATCTAATGATGATAGATTTACATGTTGAAGTTTAATTTCCTCATCGAGAAATGTTACTGGAATTAAATCCTCATGAGTCAATTGTTCTTCTGCCAATAAATTTAACCTTGTGCGGAGTTCCGCAACATTCTCTAGGTTTAAGGTCATCCCTGCTGCCATGGGGTGACCGCCAAAGTGCGGCAAAATATCACGGCAGGTTGATAAATTTTTAAATAGGTCAAAACCTGCAATACTACGTGCCGAACCCTTTGCCACTCCCTTATCCGGGTCAAAATTCAGTACAATCGTTGGCCGGTAATACTTTTCAACGAGTCTTGAGGCAACAATTCCGATGACTCCGGCATTCCAGCCTTCCTTACCGATGACTAGAACTTTATTAGACTCGATCGGGAAATTCTTTTCAACCTCTTCCATCGCCTCAGTCGTAATCGAATTAACAATCGACTGTCTTGACTTATTGAGAGCATCCATTTCTGATGCTAGGCTTTCTGCTTCGAGTGGATCATCGGTTAAGATCAGCTGAACAGCTAAGTCAGCATCTTCTAAACGCCCCACGGCATTAATCCTTGGCGCGAGGGTAAAGCCAATTGTTTCTTCATTTATCGACATGGGATCGACCCCTGCCAGCTTTAAAATGGCTCTAAGGCCAATATTATTCGTTGTTTTTAGTTTTTCAAGTCCTTTTTTAGCGATCAGGCGATTCTCATCCTTTAACGAGACTAAATCCGCAATCGTCCCAATCACAGCTATTTCTAACAAATGCTCTGGAACCTTCCCGTAAAGGGCATGGGCAAGTTTAAAGGCTACACCCACTCCTGCCAGTTCACGAAACGGATAGGTACTATCAGGAAGCTTGGGATGAATGATCGCAAGTGCCTCAGGTAATACCGGCCCAGGCTCATGGTGATCGGTAATGATGAGATCCATGCCTAGCTCTTTTGCAACGGATGCCTCATAGGTAGCTGATATTCCAGTATCCACAGTAATAATTAAATTTATTCCATTTTCCGCTGCACTCCGGAATGCGGCCTCATTCGGGCCATATCCTTCAGTGAAACGATTAGGGATGTAAAATTGAACATTTGCACCAAGGTCACGAAGCGTGATCATTAATACTGATGTGCTGCTTACTCCATCAGCGTCATAATCGCCGAATATGAGGATCGGCTCTTGGTTTTCGATGGCTTCACGAATTCTCGTAACTGCAACATCCATCCCTGTTAGAAGAAAGGGATCGTGGAATTCTTCCTTTCCAAATAAAAAATACCGTGCAGATTCAACGGTATTAAAGCCACGGTTGACAAGCAGTGAAGCGACAAGAGGCGTAATTTTCAATTCAGTTTCTAGCTTTTTGATCAGTTGTTCATCGGATTTCCGAACAATCCATCTTGTTTTTGAACTTAACATGTGTATGTTCACCCCTCAGACCTTCTTATTATACAGGAGTAGAATACAGGATTCAATAAAAGAAAAGCGGAGGCGCCCGGTTAGCGACGTATGGACTGGAGCGCTCTGACTGAGATAAAGGAAACACGAAGAGCGTAAGCGATTCGATGTTGACTTATCGTAGGGAAGAGAGCGAAGTCCACTAGTCGCTGGGCGCCGGAGCTAGACAGAAGAAAAAACCGCAGGATATCTGCGGTTTTCAACTAAATTTATACTTGTGGTTGATCAGAGTACTTTCTTTTCTCTTTTACCGTTTTAATAACGCCCTTCTTCTTCAACTCTTTACATTTCATCACATACCATAAAGAACCTGCGACAAAGACGGAGGAATATACCCCAATAATTAATCCAACGAATAAAGCGATAGAGAAATTGCGAATTGCCGGGCTTCCAAAAATCATTAAGCATACTGTCGTAATGAGGACTGTTAAAACGGTGTTAAACGACCGTGTTAAAGTTTGGCGAATACTAACATTTACCACATCAGCAATATCCTGAACCGTTTTAAGCCGTTTTTTCTTTTGCATATTCTCGCGAACCCTATCGAAAGTAACAATCGTATCATGGTTTGAGTAACCAATAATGGTCAAAATTGCGGCGATAAAGTTTAAATCTACTTCAAGTCTTGTAATACTAAAAACAGCAATCATGAAAAATGCATCATGAAGGATGGCAGCAATCGCGGCGATTGCCATATAAGCTTCAAATCGAATCGAAACGTAGAGAATGATACCGATTGATGCAATCAAGACGGCAAAAAAGGCATTTTTCGCTAGTTCTTTTCCTATAGTCGGAGAAACTGTACTAACATTCGGTTCATAGCCAAATTGCTTTTTAAAATCTGCTTTTAAAGTTGAAATTTCATCTTTTGACAGTACCCCAATCATTCGGACGGCACCAATTTGCTTTTTATCACCAGAAATGACGACATCATCTGGAGTTAAATGAAGTTTGTTAAAAGCATTTTCCACCTGGGTAGTGGTTAAAGGTGTTCTTGATTGAACTTCTACACGTGTTCCACTTGAAAAATCAATTCCTAAATTCATACGGAAAATAGCGAGAATGATTACACCGGCAACAAGGAGAACTCCAGATAGGATGAATATTTTATTCCTAAGTTTAACAAAATCAATTTTATCAAATCGAGTCGGAAGATCGATTGTATCTACATTATCATTAATAGATTTAATTTGGGACTTGCGTACTGAAAACCAACCAGGTTTATTATTTAATAAACCGCTTTGGACCCATAGCCCTAGCAATAACCTTGCACCGTAAACATTCGTGAGGAAGCTCATCAGGACACTCACTATTAACATTGTCGCAAACCCTTTTACAGAGCTTGTCCCGTAAAAGAATAATACACAAGCTGTTAAGATTGTCGTTAAGTTGGCGTCAAGAATAGCTGTAAAAGCATGCTGCTCACCAGCTTGGAACGCTGATTTAATGCTTCTACCTACCTTTAGTTCTTCTCTAATCCGTTCATAAGTAATAATATTGGCGTCGACGGCCATACCGATTCCGAGAATAATCGCGGCAATTCCCGGCAAGGTCAGAACCCCATTCATCCAATCGAAAATTAATAAGACGAGAAATATATAAATTGATAACGTAACAGTAGCAATGAAACCTGGAAAACGGTAATAGAAAAGCATGAAAAGATATATGATTACAACACCAATGATTCCAGCTAAGACCGTATCATGTAATGCCTGTTCCCCGAACTTAGCTCCGACGGAAGTTGAGTACACCTCTTTTAACTTGACCGGTAAGGAGCCTGCATTTAAAAGCGAAGCCAAGGTTTGAGATTCTTTTGCAGTAAAACTGCCAACAATCGAAACTGTATTTTGATTAAATATTTGCTTTACTGTTGGGGCTGATAAAAATTTAGGGTTCTCTTTTGTTACTTCCTCTTTAAAAGAGTCTTTTCCTTCTTCAAAATCCAGCCAAATAACAAGAACATTGTTTGGTGCCATATTCATAATTTCTTCGGACACCTTGCGGAATTTATCGGCACTTTTTAATGTTAAAGAAACGCTTGGTGCACCATTTTCATCAAAAGTTTGCTTAGCTCCGCCTTGTTTTAGGTCAGAACCATCCATCATCAGACGGTCATTAGCATCACGGAAGGTTAGATTTGCTTGAGTAGATAAGATTTCGCGAGCTTTATTCTGGTCTGTTACCCCAGCAAGCTGCACACGAATCCGGTTCTTTCCTTCAATTTGAATACTAGGTTCACTTACCCCAAGGACATTGATCCGCTTGTCGAGTGCCTCAGCGGTACTTGCCAAAACCTCTTTGTCAATCTTTTGACCTTTTTTCGCTTCCTTAACATCGTACAAAACCTCAAATCCACCTTGAAGGTCTAGTCCTAGCTTCATATTGTTTAAGATGTTCTTAGTTGTTGCTCCCATTGTGCTTCCTATAATTAGGACGACAAGAAAAAAAGCAACAATTCTACTGCGCTTTACCATTATGTATTGTTCCTCCTTAGTGCCTGTGCATTAGCACTGTTCCGTATAATCATTATAAAAATTACCAAAAAGTCATTTCCTTCATTATGAAAGAAGTTAGATTGGCTGTCAATTTACAATAATATGAATTCATAAGGCATTTTTATTTTAAAAGCTCTTTCAATTCATCTTCATTATCAATTGAGAATTCGGTCGTTTTATATGCCTCAATCGTCGCGAAGCTGAGATAATCACTCGCCTTAACAGACAGGATTTCTTGGATAATTTCGTACAGTTTCATTTCTTCCTTTACCTTTTTCCACTTTTTCTTTATTAAAAAATCCCAAAGTTCCTTCTCCGTTACAGAATCAATCCCTAGCAATTGAAACTCGGTGAGTTTACTTGCTACTGCTGGTTGGACCTGGGTGCGAAAATGTTCGAATCTGTGACTATTATCCATTATGACTGCCTCCTTGGGAGCTCTCCCACCTGAATTGAACCTTTCAAAAAGCTTTTACTACTTGTCATGCTTTGTCCACCATTAGGCATATAGATAATTGTATATGAATTCTTCTTATTTGAGAAGGTGGGAATCCGCATGTCGAAGTTTTTAAAGGGGACTTTTATCCTATTAATCGCAGGTCTTGTTACAAGAGTCCTTGGTTTTATTAATCGGATTGTAATAGCAAGGAGTATTGGGGAAGAAGGTGTTGGCTTATACATGATGGCGTTTCCTACATTCATCCTTGTAGTGACGCTTACTCAGTTAGGGCTCCCTGTTGCTATTTCAAAAAATGTCGCGGAGGCAGAAGCAAAGGGAAATTTTGCAGAGATAAAAAAAATTCTTGTTGTATCCCTAGCGACGACTATTTCTTTATCACTTATATTTACGCCAGCGCTAATCTTACTTGCACCAATTCTATCAAAAACTTTGTTTACTGACCCAAGAACCTTTTATCCTTTAATTGCAATAGCTCCAGTGGTTCCAGTAATTGCGATTTCCTCTGTGCTTCGGGGCTACTTTCAAGGCAGACAAAACATGCGTCCCTCGGCAATCTCACAAATTGTAGAACAATTTGTGAGAATTACTTTGATTGCTGTGATGACAAAAGCGTTCCTTCCTTATGGAATTGAATATGCCGCTGCAGCAGCAATGGTTTCTTCTGTAATCGGCGAACTTGTCTCACTCATCTACTTAATGACTGCCTTTAAATTAAAAAAACGTTTTAGGCTAAGGAAAAATTTCTTTCAATTTGTCCACAGCGGGAAACAAACCTTCAAAGAACTCATGGATATCGCTTTACCGACAATGGGGAGCAGAATGATTGGATCTGTGGCATGGTTCTTTGAACCTATAGTTGTCGTCCATAGCTTAGCCCTTGCTGGTGTCATCACTGTAGAAGCTACCAAACAATACGGTGCCTTAACTGGTTTTGCGATGCCACTGTTAATGTTACCGTCTTTCATCACCTTTTCTTTAGCTACATCACTTGTGCCTGCGATTAGCGAAGCCAATACGCAGAACAACAAAAAATTGATTGAATACCGGTTACAGCAAGCATTGCGCTTTGCCTTTTTATCGGGAGGACTGGCCGTTGTCGTTCTATATGTGCTGGCTAACCCATTGATGGAACTCATGTATGGCTCAGCGAAGGGCTCTTATTTTATTAGATTGATGGCTCCCTTCTTTTTATTCTATTACTATCAAGGACCATTACAAGCTGTGTTACAAGCATTGAATCTTGCACGAGCAGCGATGATTAATAGTCTTATTGGCGCCATCGTTAAGACAGCTGTGATTTTTTTACTGGCTTCGCAAGCCTCATTTGGAATTAACGGGGTGGCATTAGGAATTATCGTTGGTTTTGTATTAGTCACTGTTCTTCATTTTGCAACGGTATTAAAAAAGATTTCCTTCTCATTTTACGTTCGCGATTATCTGAAGGGATTTCTAGTCATGGGAGCTACCGGTTGGTTAGGCTATTGGTTATTTGAGAACACCTTCCTAACTGAACCGTTAACCATTAAGGTAATATTTTCGTTAATGGCCATGTCCATTTCCTATTTGATCATGATTATTTTGTTAGGTCTTATTAAAAAGGAAGAGCTAAAACGTATTCCCTGGCTTCGAAACTTGTTTGCCTAATTACTTTCTATAAAAATAAGACACGCATTCTTAGCGTGTCTTTTGTTCATTCATCTTGTAGATCAATAAAGAATTTCCCATTTTCATAACTGCAAAAAGAAATCTTCTTCACATCGCGATAGCCCTGTTTTTTCAATTCCTGCCGAAGCCAGAGATTTGTTTTGTTAATTCTTTTTAAATTTTCTTCTTCAATGTTTCCATCGAGGATTAAAGGGATGGTAATATCGCCTAGCTCAGGTTCATTATTATTATTCTTTAATTTTTCAATGACAGACAAACTTCCTGAGGATTCTAATATTGCAAACTCCACGTCTGCAATACTGCGAATGTTCTTTTCTCGGAGCTGGGTCATTAAATCATCAAAATTGTACCGCTGCTTCCGCATTGCGTTCTCATCTATTTTCCCCCTATTAATAATAATGCTTGGCTGCCCATCAATCAGATTACGAAATTTTTTACTTTTCAACGAAAGGATGGCTAAGGTTATTTGAATCAACATTAGCAACACCATTGGAATGATCGTATGGAACAACGGTGTATGAACTCTTTCGATGGCCACAACTGCCATCTCACCAATCATAATAAAAACAACTAGATCTAAAATGCTTAATTCACCGATTTCCCTTTTCCCCATAACACGAAAAATAATTAGGATTAGGGTATAGAACAATAGCGTTCGAAACACAATCGTTAGATAATCCTCCACAACCGTCGCCCCTTTTTTTACGTTCAACGGTATTATTTGCATTAGTGGCTAAAAAATTAGCGGAATAAAATACCAACCTACTCTTCAATAGAAAAATTCACGGAAACTTATTCTACTTTCCGCCTTCAACGAATACGCTTGTACTAGGAGTGAAACATGTATCTAGGGTCTGGCAGTACTTTACATTTAGGATCTTTTGCCAGCCTGAAGGCGACTGAAGGGGGAGAGTTAAAATCGAATCAAAAAGCTTTGGTACTTCAATTCTGTACGGATTAATTTTTATTCTTGTATTTGCCGTGATATGCAGCATTATATTTGCGTTTATTCTCAAGTTTACGTCTGCTCGTGAAGTATCACTACAATATGTCATCACGGCATTATCATTCATCGGACTATTTGGAGGCGGTTTTCTATCTGGCGGGAAAAGAAAAGAGAAGGGTTGGCTTATTGGCGGACTAACTGGACTTATCTACTCGATCGTTGTCTTTTTATTCCAATACTTAGGATATGATCGCCTGTTTAACGCCGAACAAGTAATTTATCATACTTGCTACACCTTAATTGCGATGATGGGTGGAATTTTAGGGGTAAACATCTCAACCAACAATTCACGGAGATCCGCTTAGAATCGAAAAGTGGAAGCGCTGGAGCTAGACAATTAAAAAATTAAAGGAAGCCATACAGGACGGCTTCCTTTTCGTTTGTTCCTATTTTGTTAGATTGACGCTTCCTTCACTTGCATCCGCAGTGACTTCACGAATGGCATTACGGTCAAATGTAAGACGGCTTCCGTCACCACATTTAATTACGGCTTTATTCTCATCAATTGAATCTATAAAACCATGTAATCCACCAATCGTGACTACTTTATCACCCTTTTTTAAATCACTTTGCATTCTCTGAACCGCTTTCTGGCGCTTTTGCTGCGGGCGAATTAATAGGAAATAAAATAACACAAACATTAATATTAATGGAACAATTGTACCAATTCCTCCTGACATCTTGTTTCCCTCCTTTCAAAAAACATCTATTAGAAATTTTTCGCATTCGGTTTGTTAAAACCATATTGCTCAAAAAATTCTTCTCTAAAATCACCAAGCCTGTCTTCCATGATGGCTTGTCTGACTTTCTCCATTAATCTTAACAGAAAATAGAGATTATGGTAAGACGTTAATCGAATTCCAAATGTTTCGTCACATTTAATTAAGTGACGAATGTATGCACGGCTATAATTTCGGCAGGTATAGCAATCGCAATTTTCATCCAGCGGGCCAAAATCTCTCGTAAATTGTGCATTTTTTACAACAAGTCGGCCAGTGCTTGTCATCAATGTACCATTTCTCGCAATTCGTGTAGGCAGCACACAGTCGAACATATCAATTCCGCGGATGGAGCCATCAATTAATGAATCAGGCGATCCTACACCCATTAAATACCTTGGTTTATTTGTAGGTAAAAGTGGTGTCGTGTGTTCAAGCATGCGATTCATAATGTCCTTTGGTTCACCCACTGACAAACCGCCAACCGCATAGCCAGGGAAGTCTAACGAAACAAGATCTTTCGCACTCTGCTTACGAAGCTCTTCATATTCTCCCCCTTGGACGATCCCAAATAAGCCTTGGTCATTGGGGCGGCTATGTGCATTTAAACAGCGCTCCGCCCATCGTGATGTTCTCTCAACAGACTTCTGCATGTACTCATATGTTGCAGGGTATGGTGGGCATTCATCAAAGGCCATCATAATATCGGAACCCAGAGCATTTTGAATTTCCATCGCCTTTTCTGGTGATAAAAATAATTTTTCACCGCTCATATGGTTACGGAAATGGACTCCTTCTTCCTCAATTTTACGGAATTCACTTAAACTAAAAACTTGGAATCCGCCTGAATCTGTTAGGATGGCTCGGTCCCAGTTCATAAATTTATGTAGTCCGCCTGCTTCTCTGATGATTTCATGCCCCGGCCTGAGCCAAAGGTGATAGGTATTACTTAAAATGATCCCCGCTCCCATTTCTTTTAAATCTTCGGGGGACATTGTTTTCACAGTTGCCAGCGTTCCTACCGGCATAAATGCAGGGGTATCAAACGAACCGTGCGGGGTATGGACTTTGCCAAGCCTGGCCCCTGTTTGTTTACATGTCTTGATTAATTCATAACGAATCGCAGTCAAAATTTTTTCTCCTTCCTTATGCACCTCTTAGATGATGAACATTGCATCGCCAAAGCTAAAAAAACGATACCGCTCTGTAACGGCAGTTTGATAAGCATGTAAAACATGTTCTCTGCCTGCTAACGCACTGACGAGCATAATCAGGGTTGATTTTGGCAAATGAAAGTTCGTAATCATGCCATCGATTGCTTTAAATTCGTACCCTGGGTAAATAAAAATATTGGTCCAGCCGCTGCCCTCGATAAAACGTCCATCATTTGCGGATCCAATCGTTTCAAGGGTTCGTGTTGAGGTAGTCCCAACGGTAATAATTCTGCCTCCATTGCTTCGTACCTCGTTAAGCAGACGCGCTGTCCCTTCTGTGACGATATAAAATTCGGAGTGCATATCGTGTTCCAATACATCATCTACACTTACAGGACGGAAGGTTCCGAGCCCTACATGAAGGGTAATAAAGGCGATATGAACACCTTTTTCTTTAATCGCTTCTAATAAGCTGTCTGTAAAATGAAGCCCTGCCGTTGGTGCCGCGGCTGAACCAGGTTCACGGGCAAACACGGTCTGATACCTATCCCGGTCCTCGAGCTGCTCTTTTATGTAGGGAGGAAGCGGCATTTCTCCTAATTGGTCAAGGACCTCATAAAAAATACCCTCATATTTAAAATCTAAAATTCTCCCGCCATGGTCCGAGGTCCCTGTGCAAACAGCCGTAAGAAGGCCATCACCGAAATCTATTTCCGTTCCTTCTTTTACTCTTTTTGCAGGCTTGATAAGTGTCTCCCATTGATCGCCTTCCAGCTGCTTCAAGAGTAAGACTTCGATTTTTGCACCTGTATCTTTTTTGACACCAAAAAGACGTGCAGGAAGTACCTTTGTATCATTTAAAACAAGGCAATCTCCTTCACGCAAATAGTCGATAACATTCTTAAAAACTTCATGCTTTATTTCGCCTGATTCCTTATCTAGGACCATTAATCTGCTGTCCGTCCGATTTTGAAGCGGAACCTGTGCAATTAATTCCTCTGGCAAATGAAAATCAAACAAATCTACCTTCATATTATGACACCCTAATCTAAATTTAATAATCAATCAGTGGCAGGCGAATCCATCCCAAAATGGTGATAGACCAATGGGGTTACCACCCTGCCCCGTGGAGTTCTTTGCAAAAAGCCAATTTGTAATAAATATGGTTCATACACATCTTCAATCGTTTCGGCTTCTTCCCCAATCGATGCGGCAATCGTATCAAGGCCGACAGGGCCGCCGCGGAATCTCTCGATAATGCCCTTCAGCAGTTTATGGTCGATATGGTCTAAACCAAGTCGATCTACTTGGAGGAGTTCGAGTGCTTCTCGTGCTAGCGCCAGCTCAATCGTCCCATTCCCTCTTACTTGGGCAAAATCTCTAACCCGGCGAAGAAGACGATTCGCAATTCTCGGGGTCCCTCTTGATCTCCTGGCTATTTCTTGCGCTGAAAGGTCATCGATTTCGGTACCGAACACTTCCGCTGTTCGAAGGACAATATTTTTTAATTGATCTTCCTTATAATACTCGAGTCGGCTTAAAACTCCAAACCGGTCTCTTAGAGGAGCTGAAAGGGAGCCTGCCCTCGTTGTCGCTCCAACAAGCGTAAAGGGTGGGAGGTCGAGGCGGACTGATCTCGCACTTGGGCCTTTACCAATGACAATATCAAGACAAAAATCTTCCATCGCTGGGTAAAGTACCTCTTCAATCGTCCTTTGCAGGCGATGAATTTCATCAATAAATAAAACGTCCCCAGGTTCGAGTGCGGTAAGAATTGCAGCTAAATCACCAGGCCTTTCAATCGCAGGTCCTGAAGTGGTGCGGATGTTCACGCCCATTTCATTGGCAATGATCACAGCGAGTGTTGTTTTCCCTAATCCGGGCGGACCATAAAGGAGCACATGGTCTAACGTTTCCTTACGCATTTTTGCTGCCTTAATATAAATATCAAGATTTTCCTTTACTTGATCCTGTCCGATGTATTGTCTTAAGGTTTGCGGCCTAAGGCTTTGTTCTATGCTGATTTCACTTTCATTGACTTCACTCGAAATAATTCGGTCATCCATGAATCATCACCTATTTTAAAAGCCGCTGAAGGGCTTTCTTAATGTATTGGTCCGTTGACATTTGTTCTTTTCTTAACTCAGGGGAAATCTTTTTGATTTCTTTTTCGGAATAACCCAATGCTTTCAGAGCAAGAATTGCTTCTTCCAAGTTCGAGTTGGTTGCTTGTGTATGTAAGTGAAGTTGGTCGGTATTAAATAAATTGGGGAAATAGTCGGGAACGATATCCTGCAATTTTCCTTTTAGGTCCAATATCATTTGCCGGGCTGTTTTTTTGCCAACCCCGGGGAATTTGACTAGGAAGCTTTCATCTTCATTTTCAACGGCAGTAACCACCTGTTGTACTTCACCGGAAGCAAGGATGGCCAACGCCCCTTTTGGACCGATTCCAGATACATTTAGTAATTTTGTAAAAAGCTTTTTCTCTTCTCTTGTTTCGAAACCGTACAAGGCCATTACATCCTCACGAACGTAGTGGTAGGTATAGACGGTTACCATTGTTTCCATTTTACTAGCATAAATAAACGGATTGGGTGTAGATATTTGGTAGCCAATGCCGCTGTTCTCAACAACTATATATTCTGGTCCGACAAAATCGACGGTCCCTTTAATAAATTCGTACACTACATTCTCTCCCCTAGTTTTTCACTGTATTTCATTCTATCATAAAATTTTAGGTTAGTTGTAGAAAATAGGCTGGTAGATAAAACATCAAACTATTCGGAATTCGGGATTCGCTGATTGAAGTTTGGGTTCCGCTGATTGAAGTTTGGGTTCCGCTGATTGAACCATGAAATTCGCTGATAGAAGCTTGAGATTCGCTGATAGAGGTGGATTCGCTCATTGAACGACGGAATTCGCTCATAAAACCTCAAAATTCGCTCATTGGACTGCGGAATTCGCCCATTAAACTATATTTTCCGCTAATAAATAATTAAGATTCACAAAATTACAACTCGAACAAGGAGAATTCAAAAAAAAAACAGGCTGAAGTGGCGGCATCAGTCTGATTCGGTAATATTACTATTCTTTTTTTAAAGAATAAGGCTTAAATGTCTCTAAAACTTCAACAAATCGATCTTTTGTTTTGATTGGTATGCCTTGAAGAAGTTCTTCTTGCTTCGTACTTTCCAACTTCTTAATATCTATTTGAAAAAATGATTGAATAATTCTCAATTGGTCAGGTCTTCCATTAAAAATACTCAAAACACCATCTTCAGTTATCCCAAAAAAGCCATTCGCTTTAAGCAATGGTGATATGTCATTGACCTGTTTCCGAAATACCATTGTCGATTCATCGATATCAGTCAGCTGCCATTGGTCATATTTTGCCCAGAAATTCTCGGCAGACCAGCAAGTCTCGTGGACTACTTCTTGACTTATTTCCCCATCTAAATAGACCCTTTCCAAAATAACGGTCATGTGTAAAGGTTCAGTCTTTTTCTGGGTATCCATTTGTGAAGCAGCGGCGTTAATGGTCATTCCTTTGGCATTAAAAATAAACATGAAGAGAAGAAAAGCGAATCCGGCGAGACTATACCGATACCATGCCATCCACTTAAACCTCATGCTACTCACCTCTTATTGTTAAAAATTGAACAATCTATCCAGTACTAGTTTAGCCTTATTTTGCCTTTTTATCCTTCATGCAATTTTAAAAGGGCAAAGCTCGAAAGCTTTGCCCTCCACCGCGGAAGGAATTACCTTCCGCCCTTTTCGTGCTGATTATCTTTGTTGAAATTGCGGTCGCGGCCAAGGGTTCCTTCATCGGTTATAACCTTTACCGTTCTTCCGCTTGCGTAAGGCCTCACAGCTCTCTTAATTGCACTTTTTGTTGCAGCGGCTTTATCTTGATCGTTTAACACCACTGAAACAATGACAGTATTTCCATAAGCGACGGATCTTACGGTCTGTACATTCGGAATCGCTTCTACTTTGTTTCTGACTTTATTGGTAAAATTATCCTGGAAGTCAGGATCCGTAACAACCCCGGCATTTCCAGTTTTTGCATTCAGATGACCGTGATAGTTCATATCGCTTGTACTAAAACGATTATCGCGTTGGAAAAAATTACGGTCTTTAGAAGCTAAAGGTGATGATGGATTTTTTGGATTTCCATTTTCGTCTCGTGATTGAAGCTGCCTTCTTCTGTTTTCATTTGTAACTTGATCCTCATCCCCAAGAGAATGGTCCATCATTTCCGTTATTGCCCCGTCATCATCTCTAAATAAATCGTTATCTGAAGTTGGGTGGTTTTCATTGGAATAATATCCAACCGGCCTTAACGAATTGTTATTGTTCTTATTAACTCCCGCACGATTATTATCATTTGTACATCCAGCCAGCCCCAACATCAATGCGGCTGAAAGAGGAATCATCCACTGTTTCTTGTTCAAGCGAAAAACCCCCTCCATTAACATCCTGAGCATGAGCTTAACATGCTCATTAATAGGGTGTTATTTTCGGGGGGATTTCATTCAGACGGAAAATTCCAAAGCTGCTCAGACCAATAACTCCCTTAGGTGGTCAATAAACTTTTTTCTTGCATAAAACTGACTAATGGTTAAGTCCATTACCTGTTTATATTTTGTATGATCTGTGTACGATTTTTCACGGATCATTCGATTCCATTCCCGAAAAATATCAGCGGGATAGGCTAAGGCAAATAAAAAAGCCTCTTCGTGTAAGTATTTTTTAATTTGTTTAAGGCTCGACAGTCTTTCAAATGACCAATCGATAAAAGGCAAAATTCGGTTTGCATATTGTAAATAATCAAATGATGCGGGTCCGATACTAATTAAATCAAAATCAATGAGATGTAACTGCCCCTTTGTATCCCTTAAAAAGTTATGATGGGCTACATCCCCATGCAATATGACGATTGGTTCTTTTTGAAAAAAAACACGATTATTTTCCATACCTTCAAGTGACCATTTTGCCCAAGACAACATTTCCGAGATGAAGGGTTCATTGATAAAATACCCAAGATAGGGAAGATTATTGGAGAAAACATTTAACCTTTCTGTCCATTTTTCAATAAGGTGCCCTTTTGGCAGTAAGGTTCGATAGCGTGATTCAAACGAAGCTGTGGTTTGGTGAAATTTCTCTAATAACTCCATTCCTTCTTGGCGATTTTTATGAGTATGAAAAGAAAATACGTTTTTATTCGGCGGAATGTACTCCATACATCCGAAGTAAGTTCCCTCAAAAAAAAGCTGGTCTCTCACTGGGGATGTTAAAAACAAATATGTCTTTTTAAACCCTTCTTTTTTCAATGTTGCTGTAAAGGCTTCTTGGAGTCTAAGTCTACTGTTGGTATGATACCCTTTTATGACATAATCATTTTTATCCGTTCTTAAAAAAATAACGGCTTTTCGAATCGGAATCATCTGAAGGATTCTATCATAGAACTTTGATTGAAAATAAGAGAGGAGACGATCAAAATAATCATCGTCTCCCTTTTTATTATTTGCCGTATTAAAGGCTCTCATCTTCGTAACCCGGCATACCGTAAGGACTTGTTCCAACTGGACCCATACCATATGGATTCATATAAGGAGGCTGTGCAGCATTAACAGGTCCTGTATATGGTGCGCTATAGATTGGCGGCGTTGGCGGTACAAAGTTTGGTGGCATGGCTGCTGGCTGCGGTGTGGCTTCAGGTCCAGGCATTCCAGCTGGTGCAGCTCCACAGCCGCAATCCCCCATCGCTCCGGTTCCTACTGGTAACCCCTGTGTTGGATTTGGCTGCTGCATGAATGGACCTGATCCCGCCATTTCAGGTGTTCCAAAGCCTGCAGGTGCACTCATTGGACCACCCATCTGAGGGTATCCGTATGGCATTTGGCCATATGGTGCTCCCATTCCATACGGATTAGCCATTGCTGGATTTCCGAACGGGTTTCCAGGCATTACTGGAGGTGGAGCAAAGTCAGTTGGGTTTTGTGGTGTCTCGAATCCTGAAGGGCTTTCCATTGGATAACCTGTTGGCATTTGACCATATCCTGCTGGCATTTGCTGGCCATAACCTGTTGGCATTTGACCATATCCTCCT
>NZ_JAGGQX010000019.1:103262-165274 GCF_018613095.1 Bacillus sp. ISL-75 | reverse complement strand
CATATCCTCCTGGCATTTGTTGGCCATAACCTTGTGGCATTTGACCATATCCTGCTGGCATTTGTTGGCCATAACCTTGTGGCATTTGACCATGGCCTGCTGGGGCCATTGAAGGGTAACCGATTGGCTGCTGTGGTGATTGCGCACCCATTACAGCACTCGGATTATACGCTGGGTTCATAACAGGTAGCTGCGGCATAAAGGATGATGATTCATCATCGAACTGCGGCGCTACAAACGATGCACCTGCAACTGACGGAGCATTTCCAGGATACCCACTTGGCTGCATTGGCATCGACAAACCACCATCTTGCATTTGTTGATGATAAGGCATTGGCATCGGCATACCACCATCTTGCATTTGTTGATAAGGCATTGGCATCGACATTCCACCATCATGCATTTGCGGGTAAGACATTGGCATCGGCATACCCCCACCTTGCATTTGCGGGTAAGGCATGAATGGGTTCGGGTTCATTTGCATCGGGAAACCAACTCCAAATGGTGGACAGAATCCTGGGCCAGGCATGACTGGCGTAACTGGTACACAATAATCTTGTTGCGGTGCCACTTCTACAGGTGCTTCCATGACTGGTGGTGGAGCATAAACAATATTCTCTTTTATTGGAGTCTCTTTTATTGGAACTTCTTTAATTGGTACTTCTTTGATTGGAACTTCTTTTTTTGGTACCTCTTTTATCTCAGGAAGTATATTGGCAGGTTTAGGCGGCTGTTGAACAGTCATATTTTGCATGTTCATCATGTAATAATTGTTGATATCTATTTCTGGGACTATTTGTAGAGGCATTTTTGGAGTATAAGGTGCTTTTGGTGCTTCTTTAATAATTGGTGCTTCCTTAATTGGAGCTTCCTTGATTGGCGCTTCTTTTATCGGTGCTTCCTTGATTGGTGCCTCTTTGATTGGAGCCTCTTTAATCGGTGCTTCTTTCGCAATTGGCGCTTCCTTAATCGGTACTTCTTTAACGGGTTTCTCTTTGACTAACGGTTGCTCAGCAAGCGGCATTTCTTTTTTTACTCCTAAGTTGATTGTAGTACCAGGTTTGGTCCCCATCGGTGCTTCTTTTTTTATCGTTCCACCTGAAGTTGGGACCTTTATTTTCATACCGGGCATAATCATATCAGGGTTGCTGAGCTGTGAATTCATCTTTTTCAGCTCTTCAAAATTCACGCCGTACTTCTTGGCAATCTTCCAAAGAGTATCCCCTTTCTGTACGATATGGATCTTCACTCTGATTTCCCCTCCTATGGCATAAGTCCATATAGTCTATGTGAAAATGGGCAAAGTGCTATCCTTCTTCACAAAAACTTATGCTATTTTTCAAAAGAATATGAATCCCCCCTAAAATATAAAAAAGATGCAATCAGGTAAATTGCATCTTTTTTAACATTTATTAAGAATTTTTTAACATCCGTTCAAGCGCTAATTTTGCATTTTCAGCAATCTCAGGACTTACTTTAATAATATTATTTGTCTCTTCTAGTGTATCTAGGCTCCAAACTAAATGCGGCAGATCGATTCGGTTCATGGTTAGACACGGACACATATGCGGATTTAACGAGATGATCTTTTTATCCGGGTGATTTTTTATTAAGCGATTGACAAGATTCATCTCCGTTCCAATCGCCCAAGCTGTTCCGGGCTCAGCACTTTCAATCGCTTTGATAATATAACTTGTGGATCCGGCCATATCCGCTAACTCCACTACCTCACGGCGGCATTCCGGATGAACGATAATTTTCATATCAGGATATTGACTGCGTGTATCGCTAACATTTTGGACAGTGAAATTCTCATGAACCGAG
The DNA here is from genome assembly GCF_018613095.1 of Bacillus sp. ISL-75. Taxonomy (NCBI): domain Bacteria; kingdom Bacillati; phylum Bacillota; class Bacilli; order Caryophanales; family Bacillaceae; genus Bacillus; species Bacillus sp. ISL-75. Next base: position 163,450 of record NZ_JAGGQX010000019.1, on the reverse strand, counting down.
CAATGCCCTTTCCAAAGGATTACTTTAATTTTTGAAAAATCACCTTCGTATTCCAACACATGATTAATTGGATTCCAAATCGCCATTTCGTCTAAACCTACGCCTAAATCAGCGGCAGTATTTCTGCCTAAATGCTGATCCGGTAAAAATAATATTCTTTCCTTCATTTCAAATGCCCACTTAACCATCGTCTCTGCATTGGATGAAGTGACCGTAGCCCCGCCATTTGCTCCGACAAATGATTTAATTGCTGCGGTAGAATTGACATATGTTAATGGAAGAATCGTGTCTCCGAATATTTCCTGGAGCGTTTCCCATGCTCTTTCTGTTTGCTGGATATCCGCCATATCAGCCATCGAACAACCTGCACGCATATCAGGCAAGATCACCTTTTGCTTTTCACTTGTTAATATATCTGCTGTTTCTGCCATGAAATGTACACCACAGAAAACAATAAATTCAGCTTCTGTATTTTCAGCTGATAATTGTGCAAGTTGCAGGGAATCACCTGTCGCATCAGCAAACTGAACGACCTCGTCTTTTTGATAATGATGACCTGGTATAAACAGACGTGAACCCAGCTGTTTCTTTACCTCCATCACACGGTTTTCAAGTTCTTCTCTCGTCATTTGCTTGTATTTTTCAGGAATCATGATATTTTTTTGTAATGTAGCCAAAATATTCATTTTACTCATCTCCCTTATTCCAAAGTACTTTTACACTGATGTCGAGTGCTTTATATGAATGAGTTAAGTACCCAAGTGAGATATAATCTACACCTGTATCCCGAAAATCAGCAATATTGGCTAATTGGATTCCGCCTGAGGCTTCGGTAATAATGTTAGCCGGGACTAATTTTATTAATTCCTTAATTTCATCAGGGGTACGATTATCAAACATGATGACATCCGCCCCTGCATTTACAGCTTCAATCACCTGTGCTTCCGTCTCCGTTTCCACTTCGACCTTCACCATATGACCGGCATTTTTGCGAATCGCTTCAACCGCCTTGGTAATCGAGCCGGCAAACGAAATGTGGTTGTCTTTAATCATGACCCCATCGTATAATCCAAAACGGTGATTAAAACCGCCCCCAGTGCGAACAGCGTATTTTTCAAGCATCCGGAGTCCTGGCGTAGTTTTCCGAGTATCACAAACTTTTGTATGTCCACTATCAAGGGTGTGCACTGTTTGACGCGTTAAGGTAGCAATCCCGCTCATCCGTTGAATAAGATTAAGGATGACTCTTTCCCCTTTTAATAAATCAGCTATTTTTCCAGAGACATGTGCTAACTTGTCGCCGTATTTGATTGACTGACCATCCTTCACAAACACTTGAGTTGAAATTTCGTTATTTAACAGCTGAAATCCGGTTTTGATAATTTCTTCTCCACAAAAAACACCATCATCTTTTGAAAGAAAAACAATTTCCCCATTTGTGCTATCACCAAAGATTAGATCGGTCGTAATATCCTGTTCCCCGATATCTTCCATAAAAAATTTCTCAAGTTGCGAGCGCAGTTTCAATGTGTTCATTGGACTTCTCCATTCCCTGATTATAGTTATGAATAATTGATTTCCTTAACCAACTGTGATTTTCTTCTTTCGGATAATCACTTCTGAAGTGACCGCCCCGACTCTCTGTCCGCTTCAAAGCAGATTCTGTGATTAGATTGGCGATGATCAGCATAAAAACCTTGGTCATGTCTTGTGTTGAACAAGTATCTAAATGGATCTTTTCGGCCTTATATTGAGAAACCCAAGCTTGCTGCTTTTTCAGATTTGCTTTATTTCGGACAATTCCAACCCGTTCCATCATTAATGCTTTAATTTTTTCAATGGTTGGCAAATTTATTTTTTCTTCCTTCGTTGGATAATAAAAATAATCCTGCACGAAAACTTGTGTTTCTTTACCCGCTTCATTGATCCATTTCGACAACTGTTCCCCTTGAAATAATCCCTCTAATAAGGAATTACTAGCTAAACGATTCGCACCGTGCAATCCTGTGCAGGAGGCCTCCCCGATCGCATAAAGCCCATCAATCGAAGATCGTCCAATTAAATCGGTTTTAATTCCTCCCATTAAGAAATGACTTCCGGGTGCGACAGGGATTTTCCCATCCGCGATACGGATGCCATTGTCCTCACAAATAGATGTAATCGAAGGAAATCTTTTACTAAATTCTTCAATTTTGCTTATATCCAAATAAATTTGTTTGCCTTTTTTTATAAATTCATAGATCCGTTGCGAGACCACATGCCTCGGGCCAAGATCTTTTAAGGGGTGGACACCCTCCATAATAGGAGTACCATCCTCGGTAACTAGGGTCGCCCCTTCTCCCCTAACGGCTTCAGAAATTAACCCCTTTGTTTCACCGTTTATAGATAAAAGCGTAGGGTGAAATTGAATAAATTCCATATCAACGATATCAGCACCGGCTAAATAAGCCATCGCAATTCCATCGCCGCTGACTGTTTTAGCGTTGGAAGTGTAGGTATATAATTGTCCGCAGCCGCCTGTCGCGATAATGACATGATTGCCGTAAAACCTTTGAATCGCACCTGTTGATGTTTTGGCTTTAACACCTACACAACGTTTCTGTTCGGAATTTAGCAGTAATTCATAGGCGAAGACATTCTCTTCGACCGAGATATTTTTCTTAAGCTTGAGCTGACTGATCAGAAACTCCATGACGTTTTTGCCAGTGGCATCGCCACCGCCATGTACAATTCTCTTTTCGCTGTGTGCCCCTTCCATCCCAAGAAACAATTCCCCCGTTTGATCTTTATCAAATATATCCCCTTGGCGAGCAATGTTCTTGATCAGATCCGGTGCAGCATTAATGACTTGCTGAACAATATCTTGATTGTTGTGAAATCTTCCCGCTTCCAGCGTATCGACAATATGTTTAGAAGGATGGTCATTTGCACCCAACGCTGCAGCAATCCCACCTTGGGCCAGATACGAATTTGCCGTTCGTAATTTCCCCTTTGTGAGAATTCTCACATTCAATTCATTATTTAATTGTACAGCCAGCTGTAAAGCGGCTATTCCACTTCCAATAATTAATACATCGTCATTTGTCATTTAATAATCCTCCTGACCTAACAGGTGTCTTGACATATATATTTACATAGATTTAAACTAAAAACAAGTATTTTTATAGAAAAGTAGAAATGCACAGTGTTAAACATGGCTGTTGATTGCAGCGAAGGGCGCTTCGATCAACGTAGGCTTTAAGATAAACAATGACCTTTACCACAACCAAAAAAATTCGAGTATTGGAGATGTATGATGAAATATTTTGATTTTGCAGCGACAACTCCATTAAACCCTGAAGCAGCAGAAGTGTATTTGAAAGTTGCCACTGAATTCTTTGGCAATTCCAGCAGCCTCCATGATATCGGAGGACAATCAGGTGCCTTACTTGAAAATTGCCGCGAAGAACTGGCTAATCTAGTTGGGGTTGATAAAAATGGGATATTCTTCACTAGTGGAGGATCGGAGGGAAATTTTTTAGCAATAGAAGCCTTGTTGTCCTCCCCAAAAAAGAAAGGAAACCATATTATCGCGGGTATGGCGGAACATTCATCCGTCCATGGAGCCCTTAACAGACTAAAGGAAGCTGGCTATGACATTACATTGCTTCCGTTAAATTCAAATGGTTTGATTAATCTTGAACAACTTGTAAAGTCGATTACACCAGAAACCATACTAATGACCCTGCAGCATGTTAATTCTGAGATTGGGACGATCCAGCCAATCGCTGAAATCGCTAAAATTTGCAAGGACCACAATATTCATCTGCACAGCGATTTTGTTCAATCTTTTGGAAAAATGGATCTAAAATCAATTGCTCCGCATGTCAGCAGTTTTTCTTTTTCCGGGCATAAAATATATGGACCCAAAGGGATTGGGTGCGTCTATGTTGATCCCCGTATTAAATGGCAGTCGTTTTTTCCAGGAACCTCTCATGAAAAAGGATTCCGTCCAGGCACGGTCAATGTCCCTGCAATTGCCGCAATGACAGTTGCCGCACAGAAAATAACCGGAAGCTTGCAAGCGGATCATAATAAATATCGATTGTTGCGGAAGGCTTTTATGGATACGCTTGAGCCCATTAAGGAACATGTAAAGATTTATCAAGGTGACGAAGGTTCGCAGCTCGCTAGTATTATCGGGCTTCGGATTTCCGGAATTGAGGGCCAATGGATGATGCTGGAATGCAATCGATTAGGGTTTGCGATTTCAACGGGCAGCGCCTGTCAGATTGGCATGCAGTCCCCGGCCAAAGTAACGCAGGCACTAGGATTATCGACGGAAGAAGCAAAAGAGTTTATCCGCATCTCTTTTGGCCATTCCACTAGCTTGGAGGATGTTATTCAACTTGGGGAAAGTATCGTTAAAATCGTGAATGCATTCAAGGCAGTTTCCGTTATATAAAAAATTTAAACTATGCTAAAATAGGTAAACAGCAATAGAAATAGGAGGAATTATATGGTCGAGCAAAAAAAAATATTGGGAGAGGAAAGGAGGTCTTTAATTCTTCAACAGTTAAAAGATAGCCCTGTCCCGCTGACAGGAAGTGAACTTGCCAATCGAACCAATGTAAGCAGACAGGTGATCGTTGGGGATATCACTCTTCTTAAGGCTAAAAATGAACCCATTATTGCAACCAGCCAAGGTTATATTTATTTAAAGCAAACCTCCAGCACTTATTCCTTTGAAAGAACAATCGCATGCAGACATTTACCGGAAGACACAGAAAGGGAGCTAAATCTGCTAGTTGACCATGGTGTGTTAGTGAAAGATGTAAGAATTGAACACACGGTTTACGGAGATTTGACCGCATCGATTATGGTTTCAAATCGCCAAGAAGTTAAACAATTCTTGGAAAACATGCAAAAAACCAAAGCTTCCTTATTATCTGAGTTAACGGAAGGAATCCACCTTCATACCATTTCAGCCTCAAGCACCCAAGTCTTAGATAAAGCCGAAGCAGCCCTTAAGGCAGAAGGTTTTATGATTGAATAGCGCCTTGATAGACAGAACAATAAAAGGACCCGAAATTCTCGGGTCCTTTAGTTGTTAATCCAATTTCACCATAACGGATGGATAGCTTCCTAATAATTTAACACTACAGCCTAATGCCTCTAACTCAGCCATTGCTCCTGGTATCAATACCTTATCAAATTCCATTTCGATATCAATAATGAAAAAGTAATTGCCAATTCCAGTTTTCATCGGCCGAGATTCAATTTTTGATAAGTTTAACTTTCTCCAGGCGAACGCTGATAACACCTGATGAAGGGCTCCCGCTTGGTCGTCCTCAGGCAATGTAACCATCAGTGTCGTTTTGTAATGGGATGAACCACTCATGGCCTGGAAATCAAAATTCTCTTTTGTTAGGACTACAAACCGCGTGTGATTATAGTCAAAATCATGGATGTTCCTTTGGACAATCGCCAACCCATATTCTTTTGCCGCTAATTCATTCGCAATCGCGGCCGCTTTTAAGGCAGGCTGTTCCATTACCATTTGCGCCGCTGCTGCAGTGGAAGACACACTCTCAAACGGCACTCCTTTTAATTGATTATGTAAAAATTTATGGCACTGGGCAATCGCATGGGAGTGGCTGTATACCTTACTCACTTCACGCCAATTGTCCATATTATCAGGATGAACCATCAAATGCTGCTTAATAGGTAACGTAATTTCACCAATAATCGGAATCTGAACAACATGTGTTAAATAATCAAGAGTAATATTGACTGATCCTTCCAAAGCGTTCTCAATTGGAACGACTGCAAGATCCACTTCTTTATCATCAATGGCATCGACACTTGCAGGAATCGTCTGATAGGGCACAAGTTCAAATCCTTGAAAAACCTTTTTCACTGCTAACTCTGTGAATGTAGCCTTTGGTCCTAAATATCCAACCTTCACTATTTCCCCACTCCTTATTTTTTTAAAAAGAAAGCTGAGAGCCGGTTGTAGATTTTTCCTACACACCTGTTCCCAGCACTTCTACCTTCTCTACAAATTCGAGTTTCCTTAGTTCTTTAAGTAACTCATCTATTTCCATCGTAATGTTGGAAGTGTTTAATGAGAGAGTCACATTCGCCCTGCTTTGCAACGGAATCGTTTGGTGAAGGGTAACAATATTGCAGCCTGAATTGGCCACAACACTGAGCAATTTTGATAGCGTGCCTGAACGATCTTCTAGGTGAAAGAAAAGCGAGATAATCTTTTCCTTTTTAATGGACGAGAAAGGAAAAACAGTATCTCTATATTTATAAAAGGCACTTCTGCTTAAATCCGCTTTATTAACTGCATCTGCAATTGATTCTGCCTTACCTCTCTCAAGCATTTCCTTGACATCAAGCGTTTTTTTCATCGCTTCTGGCAACACATCTTCACGCACTAAGTAAAATTTTTTATCAGCGTTTTCCATTTTTATCACCCTACCTTGATCTCTTCAGGGTCTATCCTTCTACTCAATAAACTCGAATTCAAACTCCATTAATTTCACAATATCCCCGTCTTTTGCTCCTCTTTCCCTTAACGCTTCATCAACACCAAGACCACGAAGTTGACGTGCAAAACGGCGGACGGATTCTTCTCTTGAGAAGTCTGTCATCTTAAAGAGTTTATCTGTTTTTTCACCAGAGACGACAAATGACCCATCAGGTTCTCTCGTAATTCTAAATGCTTCCGGCTCTGCTTCGTGCTTATAAAGAACACGATGGACACCCGTTGTTTCCTCTTCTTCATGTTCAAGTGGAAATTCTGGTGTTTCCTCGATCTTATCAGCTACAGCAAACAATAGCTCACGCAGTCCTTTTCTAGTTACGGCTGAAATAGGGAAGATTGGATAATCCTCCTGCAGCTGCTCCTTAAACTTTTTCAAGTTTTCCTCAGCTTCAGGCATATCCATCTTATTAGCAACGATAACTTGTGGCCGTTCTGTCAAGCGCAGGTTATACTCTTTTAATTCCTTGTTGATTGTAAGGTAGTCCTCATAAGGGTCTCTGCCTTCCATCGCCGCCATATCAATGACATGGACAATAACCCTTGTCCGTTCAATATGACGTAAGAATTGATGGCCGAGGCCAACCCCTTCACTTGCCCCTTCAATCAAACCTGGAAGGTCTGCCATAACAAAGCTTCTGCCGTCTTCCGTTTCTACCATACCAAGATTCGGAACAATGGTAGTAAAATGGTACTCGGCGATTTTCGGTCTTGCCGATGATACAACCGATAATAGCGTCGATTTACCAACACTTGGAAAGCCAACTAATCCGACATCAGCAAGCAGCTTCAATTCAAGAATGACTTCACGTTCTTGGCCTGGTTCTCCATTTTCAGATAGCTCTGGTGCTGGATTGGCCGGAGTTGCAAATCGAGAATTTCCACGTCCGCCACGGCCGCCTCTTGCAATAATTGCCTGCTGTCCATTCTCGACTAAATCAGCAATGACTTCCTTCGTTTTTTCATCAATGACCACTGTTCCAGGCGGTACCTTAACAATCATATCCTTTGCACCTGCACCGTGCTGGTTTTTGGACATGCCATGCTCGCCGCGCGGTGCTTTAAAGTGACGCTGATAACGGAAATCCATTAATGTCCGCAAGCCTTCATTTACTTCAAAAACAACATTGGCACCTTTACCGCCATCTCCGCCAGCTGGACCGCCTTTTGGTATATATTTTTCCTTACGAAACGCAACCATACCATTTCCGCCATCTCCGGCTTTTACATAAATCTTCGTTTGATCAACAAACATCTTATTCCTCCAGTCTGCATATCGAATTAACTTTTGTCACGAAAAATATCTCAGCTTTAGCCTATTTTTTTTGAATAGGGATAAAAACTTCTACTGTGAGTTCGCTTTCTGAGAATTCCTTGACCACTACATCAAGTAGAATTTTAGGGTCTGCAAGGAATGCTTCAAGTAATTCACTTTTTATTATTATCCCGCTAAAATCAAAAAAGAAACGAACTCCCTCTGATTGCGGATCAATTGATATTGATAAATGATTTTCTTGGAAAGCTTCAATTGCCTCATTTAAACACTCAAAAAAAAGGCAAGTCCACTTTGTGATCTGTTCTTCATTAATTTGAAAGGATTCCGAATCTTGAAGAACTTCATATTCAAGCTTAAAAGAAGGATTCTCCCAATTAGCTTTTAACAGCAGTGAGGCAAATAAAGGCATTTTTAAATTCGTTAGCCGTGACTCATGCTGTGCTTCAATAATAATTTCGTCAATAACCGCTTTTGCCCGGTCGATTCGATTTAAATCCAAGTTCCCCTTAATTAACTGAAGCCTATTTAACCAATCATGTCGAGAGTGCCGGAGCACCTCAACAATATCCCATTCTTTCTCCATACGTACACTCCCACATTAAGTGTCACAACACTATTTTGCTGATAGTATATCAAAAAAATAACCCTGAGTAAGCAATTTTATGTGATGAAAGATCATTAGAGGCAAAAAGAAGCATCTACGAAGTAGTTTTCCTGAAGAATATATGGAAGGAAAAATTCGTTAGCAAAAAGAAAACTCTAACCAAACAGGTTAGAGTTTTCGCTAGTTCCCTTAAGCTTCTTGAGCTACTGGATAAACGCTCACTTTTTTGCGATCACGACCGAAACGTTCAAATTTCACAACGCCGTCAACTTTTGCAAAAAGAGTATCGTCTCCTCCACGGCCAACGTTTTCACCTGGGTAAATCTTTGTACCGCGTTGACGGTATAGGATTGAACCACCAGATACAAATTGTCCGTCTGCACGCTTAGCACCAAGACGCTTAGCGTGTGAGTCACGACCGTTCCTTGTAGAACCTACACCTTTTTTAGATGCAAACAACTGAAGATCTAATTTTAATAACATTCATTCCACCTCCTACTTTTTGAAGGTAATCTTTATGTGCTTTCCGTATTCTTCTTCAATCGTACGCAATGAAACAGTCATACCTTCTAGAAGAAGTTGTACTTTCTCATAAATGTCTTCCGAAAGATGTTCCGGTACAACACAGCGGAGAAAGCCGCCCTCATGCTCAATCTCGGGCGTGACACCTGTTAGGGCGTGCACAGCGTTGATTGCTCCAATGGATACTGCAGATACGCCTGCACAGACGATATCCTTGCCTCGATTGGCGAAAAATGCATGACCACTTATTTCGAATGATTGAATAAATCCGGACTCTGTACGATTAATCGTAATTTGAATCATCTATGATTCAACACCTTACGCGTTGATTTTTTCGATGACTACTTTAGTGTAAGGTTGACGATGACCTTGCTTCTTGTGGTAGTTTTTCTTCGCTTTGTACTTGAAAACAGTAATTTTCTTTTGACGACCTTGCTTTTCAATTTTAGCTGTAACCGTAGCGCCTGCAACAACAGGGCTTCCTACTTTTACGTTTTCACCGCCAACGAAAAGAACTTTGTCAAAAGTAACTGTTTCACCAGCTTCTGCATTAAGTTTTTCAATGTAGATAGCTTGGCCTTCTTCGACTTTCACTTGTTTACCACCAGTTTCAATAATTGCGTACATGAACTGCACCTCCTTATAAACTCAGACTCGCCATACACAGGCGCTTATAGCAAAATACTAAAGACTTACTACCTGTTCTGTGCGGTTGTAGCACGGGTGCTACAAACATAACATTAAAATCCTAACATAAAATAGGCAAAAGTGTCAATAGAAATTTAGGAACATGATTAGGAATCAAATGCTTTTTGTGAGATCTCACTCACATTGCCGAACTGCTTTAATATATAATAATGGCGGGCTGAAGGCTGAACTGAAAAATATAGTTTGATATGCATTAGCTCCTCTAATGCTTCCCGGTGGGCTTCATTCGGTCCTAACAGCACCTCTTTCACCGCTTGAGTTGTTTCCACTAAGACTGCCTCAAATTCAGAATTTCGGTGTTCTAGCAGCTCCCGTTCAAGCCTAAAGCCAACCGTTTCAGGACTAAGGATTCGGCCCGCCCCATCACAAACAGGACACTTCACCTCAAGTGCCTCAGAAAGTGTGACCTTGGTCTTTTTCCTCGTCAGTTGTAGAATGCCTAGCGGTGTAAAACCAATCATTTTTGTTCTTTTTTGATCCTTGGTTAATTCCGTTTCAATCAGCGTGAGAATCGATTGCTTGTCCTCAGCTTGTTTCATGTCAATGAAATCAATGAGAACAATTCCGCCAATATCGCGCAGACGCAGTTGCCTTACCACTTCCTTTGCGGCCAACTGGTTTGTTTTTAATACCGTGTCTTGATAATTGGTCTTTCCGGAAAATTTCCCGGTATTCACATCAATAATCGTTAACGCTTCGGTTTCGTCAAAAATAAGGTAGGCGCCATTATCAAGCCAGACAATACGCTTGAGGGCTTTATCAATTTCATGTTCCACTTTATGTACAGAAAAAATATTCTCTTTTCCATTGTAGTAAATGGATTTGAGTTGATCATTTTTTTCCTCAGCTTGCTTTTTTAGCGCTAAATCATCGACGATTACTTCCCCGTTAGTCATTCTAGCTACTTGGTCCATAATCATTTCGATAAAGGTATCTTTTTGAAAAATGATCCCTGGTTTTTTCATCGTGGCCACTTTTTGTAACAGTTCTTGATGGTTCTCGCGCAGGTTCATTAGTTCTGCAATGATTTCATCTTCTGTACTCGTTATCGATGAGGTCCGGAAAATGATCCCCTCTTCCTCTGTTTTCAAACGACTGCCGATCCGGCGTAGTTTTGCTTTTTGACCTTCGTCAGCGATTTTTTTAGAAACCGCCACATAGCGGCCTTTTGGCATGTAGATGAGATTGGGCCCTTGTATTTCAATAATTCCCGTCACACGAGCACCTTTCGTCCCCGTTGCATCCTTATCGACCTGAACCAGCATTTTTTCACCTTGGTGGGCAAACGAGGTGACAGACTTTTGTTTTTCGGCAGATAAGAGATAGGAAGGAAGTACGTCACGGTGTAAATACGCATTTTTCTCTTCACCAATATCAATGAATACGGCATTCATCCCCGGCAATACTTTTGTCACAGTCCCCAAATAAATATTACCGACCAGTGATCGATGTTCTGGTCGGTCAAAAACGATATTTTCAACGCGGTTATCTTTCAGATAAGCAAATCGCTTTTCGCGTGAATTGTAATTAATAATTAGTGTTTCCAATCAAGCGACCTCACTTTTTTCTTTTCATTATACCTTTTTTAATAGGCTTGTTAAACTTGTCTGTTGATTTCCGCTCCAGGCACTTCGCTTTCTGCGGGCGGTCCGGGGAGCCTCCTCGGCGCTCTACGCGCCTGCGGGGTCTCCCCTGCCCCGTCCTCCCGCAGGAGTCTCGCGCCTTCCGCTCCAATCAACATAGTGTTTAATAAGAAAAAAGAAGGTCGCTGATTTTATCGGTTAGACGTTTTTCGGTAAAGTAGGCGTGCAATAGTTCATTTTCATCTAACATCCCTTTTTCTTTGCCGTCTGCTTCGACGATGATTGGATGTTTACAGCCACGTTGGAATTTTTCTAAGACGTGAATAAGTAACTCCTGTTCATTGGCCTCAATTGGTTTTAAGGTCCGAAGACTGGATTTTTTCCCATAATAACGCTCCAGCAAGAATCTCATGAAAATATAGCGCCGCTGCTTCCATTCATGGTAAAGCGAGAAATAAAGGAAGGCAATGATGACCCAGACATTGATATGTGTCGGGGCAGCGATCACGATCACCAGTGAAAAGATGGATAGGCTGACCAACGAAAGGATGAGCGTTAGGCGATGGGCGATCGGGAAGGAACTTTTTAATGAGAGCAGTAAGAATACCAGTTTCCCGCCATCCAGCGGCCAAACCGGAAAAAAGTTAAAAACAAAAATCATGAGATTATAGCTTAAGAATAGCTGAAATAGGTCTTCAGGCATTAAGTTGACGGTAACCAACCCATAGGCTAGGGCTACCATCCACACATGCTGCAGCGGCCCTGCAAGGACGACGATCGACTCTTCCCTTAACGGCCGATTGCCATGCTCATCCATTTCAGCAACCCCGCCAAACGGCAGGAGGGTAATTTTCTTGATTCTCCATGAAAAAAAAGAAGCTGCAGCAGCATGCCCCATTTCATGAATAAAAATGATCCCAAGCAACAAGCAAACCTCAAGGAAATGAGCGGTCACAATTGAAAGTCCAATCACAACCCACAATAAGGGATGGATAGAGATAAGTTGGAATAAATTCATGGCTCTATTCAAAGCGTATCACCTGAATTGGGTCGATGAAATCATCGCCTTTTTTTATGGCAAAGTAATATTTTCCTTTGGTTTTATCTTCTCCTGCCGACACTGAGACCGTGCCAACTACTTTTCTTTTATCGATATATTCATATAAGTTAACCTTGATTTGATCCAAATTACCGTACCAGGTTTCGGTCGCATCGGAATGCTGAATAATAACAGTTTTCCCCAACCCTTCCTTCACACCTGCGAAGGTAACGATGCCATCATTAATGGTTTGTACGGACGCCCCTTTTCCTGTTTCAATCATGATACCTTGGCCATTTTTTTCAAAGTTTTCAAGAATTTTTCCCATTGCTGGTACGGAAAATTCCTTTTCAACTACTTCCTTTTTCCCAGTTTGATCTTTTTCAGAAAATGGCAGTAGGGCCAATGGTTTCCCAAACTTGCTTTCGTACCAGTTTGAAACGGTCGCAAATTTAAAATCCTTGTCCATTGTTTTCATGACCACGTCTCTTGCTGGTTCAAAAGTAGCGGAATGGTTCCGAAATAGTATCGCTATCAATAAAAACAGGAGGACAGAGGACAATATTTTGAAAAAAAATACTTCCTTCTTAAACAATGGATGCCCATCATCGCCATTACTGCTTCCTGAAGAAGTAAACTGATTGAATCCATATTTTTCATCGTCACTAGGCCAAGCAATTTGGCGGTCGGGACTTTTTACAGATGTTGCTCCAGTATCATTTTTTCTCTTTGCAATTCGCCGCCGAATTTCTTCCGGTGTAGACCGCGCCATCCCCATCACCCCTTTTCCCACTAATTTGTACAAGTCTATGAGGGAAAAGGGAAGAGTATGTCTTAAAAATATAAACAGCCTGTCCACAAGTTAGTGGGCAGGCTGTTAGAAAATTACTTTGAATTTAGGTTAATGGACATATCTCTCCTCGGGTTCAAGAGTTTTGTCCTTCATAAGCGGGATGATGGACAAAAATCGCTTCAGGTTCAAGAGTTTTGTCCTTCATAAGCGGGATGATGGACAAATGTCGCTTCAGGTTCAAGAGTTTTGTCCTTCATAAGCGGGACGATGGACAAATGTCGCTTCAGGTTCAAGAGTTTTGTCCTTCATAAGTGGGATGAAGGACAAATCTCTCCTCGGGTTCAAGAGTTTTGTCCTTCATAAGCGGGATGATGGACAAATGTCGCTTCAGGTTCAAGAGTTTTGTCCTTTATAAGCGGATGATGGACAAATCTCTCCTCAGGTTCAAGAGTTTTGTCCTTCATAAGCAGGATGATGGACAAATCTCTCCTCGGGTTCAAGAGTTTTGTCCTTCATAAGCGGGATGATGGACAAATGTCGCTTCAGGTTCAAGAGTTTTGTCCTTTATAAGCGGATGATGGACAAATCTCTCCTCAGGTTCAAGAGTTTTGTCTTTCATAAGCAGTATGATGGACAAATCTCTCCTCAGGTTCAAGAGTTTTGTCCTTCATAAGCAGGATGATGGACAAATCTCTCCTCAGGTTCAAGAGTTTTGTCCTTCATAAGCAGGATGAAGGACAAATCTCTCCTCGGGTTCAAGAGTTTTGTCCTTCATAAGCGGGATGATGGACAAATGTCGCTTCAGGTTCAAGAGTTTTGTCCTTTATAAGCGGATGATGGACAAATCTCTCCTCAGGTTCAAGAGATTTGTCCTTCATAAGTGGGATGAAGGACAAATCTCTCCTCAGGTTCAAGAGATTTGTCTTTCATAAGCGGGACGATGGACAAATCTCTCCTCAGGTTCAAGAGATTTGTCTTTCATGTCTGTAAAAACAACAAAGTTTACGAAAACGGCATAAAAACAGCCTGTCCACAAGTTAGTGGGCAGGCTGTTTGAAAAAAGTAGGCGCTTCCGCTTTTCTAATTAACGAACGCCAAAGAATTTTTTTATCTTTTTGAAAACACCTTTGTCTGCATCTTCGAGTGACTGGAGCGGGATGGATTCACCGAGAATCCGTCTGGCAATATTTCGATAAGCAATCGATGCTTTGTTATTCGGATTCAGGGCAATCGGTTCACCGTGGTTAGAAGCTTTAATTACCTCGTCATCATCCGCTACAATTCCAATGAGCTCGATGGAAAGATGCTGGGTAACTTCATCAATCTCAAGCATATCACCAGTCTTCACCATATGATTTCGAATCCGGTTGATCACTAATTTGGGCGCCTCCATATCGGGTTGTTTTTCGAGCAAGCCAATAATTCGGTCGGCATCACGTACAGCAGATGCCTCTGGCGTTGTAACAACAATCGCTTTATCTGCTCCAGCAATGGCGTTATGAAAACCCTGCTCAATTCCAGCAGGACAATCAATAATGATATAATCGTAGTCTTGCTTTAATTCTAAAATCAAATCTTTCATCTGTTCTGGCTTCACAGCGGATTTATCCACCGTTTGCGCAGCTGGCAGTAAGTATAATAACCCATCAAATCGTTTGTCCTTCACAAGGGCTTGATGGATTTTGCATCTTTTTTCAACGACATCGACCAGATCATAAATGATTCTGTTTTCAAGTCCCATTACGACGTCCAAGTTCCGAAGACCGATGTCTGTATCTACTAAACATACTTTTTTTCCTTGAAGGGCTAATGATGTGCCGATATTAGCAGAAGTTGTTGTTTTTCCTACTCCACCCTTACCGGATGTAATTACTATTGCTTCTCCCACTTTAATGTCCCCCTTCTAATCTTGTTAAATTAGGTCTTAATTGGATTAAAACTTGCAATCTATCAACAATGATTTGACGCTCGTCATCTATATATGCACATTCCATTTCCCGTTTTTCATTGCTTTGGACACTGTCTGGTGCTCTATTTAAACAATCACTAATTCTAAGCTGGGATGGTTTCATATTTGACGCAGCAATGACTGCTTGCTCATTGCCATAGCAGCCGGCGTGGGCCATGCCTTTTAATGTCCCCATGATAAAAATGTTACCGCCGGCCATCACCGTTCCACCTGGATTGACATCGCCAATTAATAGCAGGTCCCCAGGCACTTCGAGGACTTGTCCAGAACGAATGATTCTAGAAACCGTCATGACCTCTGTTTCGGCTATTAGACGCTCAGCTTCTTCCTTCGTGATTACGTTTGATACAATCTCATCAACCACAAAATTCTTCTTTTTGAGAATTAAGTTTTTTAGCTCTTCCCGCTGCGATTCAGTAATATAGCGGTTGCCGATTGCCACTTTGACAGAGGTTAAATGACGCTCTTCCTGTGTCCTGGAGTTCGCCGAAAGCTTATGATCGAGTTCCCTTTTTAGTTCTTCATAGGAACAGGTATCATCAAGATGAAGGACGAGACCTTCCTTCGTTCCTTTTATTGTAACATTTTGCCGTTTTTTCATGGAGAAATTTTCACCTCATAATAAGAAAGCAATTTCGAAACAAGCAAAATTCGTTGTTTCAATGGGATTTGCAAGCCCTCATGCTTATTCCGAATCAAAAGTACATACTATCTTAATAAAAATTCGACACGATGCGTCCATTCTCCTCTTTTTATAAAAAAATCATTCATCCCTTAATGCTTCCGAATGTTTTTCAAATAGCCACTTTAATGGATAGGCGATAATTAGAGTAATAGCTGCATTTAATAAAAGGGTAGGGTAAAAACGCAAGTTAATAAAGCCGATAAAATCAAGGTCTGTTACATGGATTAAATAATTCATTTCATAAACACCCATCTCTAATAACGAGATACCGAGAAGGGCAGCAAGAAAAGCAGTGATAATATTTGATTGAAAAACCTGCAATAATTTATAAATGAGATAGGAGATAAATGGATATAGAAAAAAGTAAATACCGATAATTTCGACATAAACTATGTCAAATAAAAGTCCAAAAATGGCCGCATAAATAATTCCGTGTTTTCTTCCGACAAAAATCGTTAAAAACAAAAGGGCTGTAAACAGAAAGTGCGGGACAAATATTCGCTCAAAACCAAAAACCTTTGCCGGTAAAAACTCGACAAAAAGACTTTCTACGATAAAAAGGAAAAGAAATAAAAGAGGAAGAAGGAATTTCCTCACAACTCCCCCCCCTTTTCATTAGATAGTTCACTTTTAACTGGCTGTGTTATTAATCTTTTAATGACAATGACATTCTCTATATCATAAAAGTCTGCCCCTGGTTTCACTAGAGCCGTTTGATTTAAGCCGTACTGATCGGGCTTAACATCTACCACTTTTCCAATCATCAGCCCTTTTGGAAAAACTCCGCCTAAACCGGAAGTAATCACGGTTTGGCCTTTTTCAATTTTTGAGCCAGATGGAATCGCCTTAATTAATAGTAATTTTTGTTTGTCATCAAACCCTTGTACAAATCCATAAACATCTTTTTTCCCTTGTACGACGGCAGAAATTCGATTTTTAGGATCCATTGCACTTAATAATTGTACAGTCGAACTGAATTGTGTCACATTTTTTACTTTTCCAATCAGGCCGGTCGCTGTTACGACAGCCATATTTTTTTCGATGCCGTTTAAATTGCCTTTGTCGATAATAATCATTTCATGCCAACGATCAGGGTTTCTGCCAATGACGGTAGCTGGTAATGGTTTGAAGTCTCTCAGGGTCTTTTTTTCACCGAGAATGTCACGCAATTCTTCATTGTCATTTTTCAACTCTTGGACTTGTGCTTCAAGATTGACAAGATTTTCAATCCGCGATTTTAATTCTTTATTCTCATCGTATGTATTTTGCAAATCCTGGAGATTTTCAAAAAAGCCTGCAACAAAATGGGTAGGCTTTGAAACCAGGGATTGAACCCAGCCGGTTGTATCTTTGACAAATTGCTCCGGCCAGGATAGTTTACTTCTCTCCCTTAAAGAAAACCCAATCAATGCCACGAGAACAATGATGCTGACAAGCAAAATAATCAGACGTTTATTCAGAAAGAACTGTGGCATGATTATACACCTCTATTTTCCTAGATAAAAAGTATAGTTTTTAAGCTTTGATAGTTGTCTTGTTCCAGCGGCCAACGGCTAACGGGCGCTGCCGCTATTTTTAGCGTGAATCTCTCGTTTTGTTTTTAAATAAATGAATATGATCGAGAGCTTTTCCTGTTCCAATCGCAACGCAATCGAGTGGATTCTCGGCAATTAGAACAGGCATTTTCGTTTCTTCACTAATCACTTTGTCTAAATTACGGAGCAGAGCTCCCCCACCTGTTAGGACAATCCCACGATCCATAATATCGGCAGCGAGTTCCGGCGGTGTTTTTTCTAACGTATTCTTGACCGCTTCTACAATCGCAGAAACCGTATCGCGTAATGCTCCAGCAATTTCTTTTGCGGAGATTTCGATTGTCTTTGGCAGACCCGTTAATAAATCCCGGCCGCGAATCTCCATATTGTCGACCCCTTCAGGATCCCCTGCTGAGCCAATTTCCATTTTAATCGCTTCAGAAGTCCTGTCCCCGATCATCAAGTTATAATTTTTTCGAATATAAGAAACAATCGACTCGTCCATTTCATCGCCAGCAACACGGATTGAAATGCTTGTAACAATTCCACCTAACGAAATAATCGCCACTTCGGTCGTTCCCCCGCCAATATCGACGACCATGCTGCCAGTAGGTTCCCAAACAGGCAAATTAGCGCCAATCGCCGCAGCAAATGGCTCCTCAATGGTATAGGCATCCTTTGCCCCTGCTTGTCTAGTCGCATCGATCACCGCTCTTTCCTCGACCGCTGTAATCCCAGAAGGAACACAAACCATGACGTATGGATTACCCGTAAATACGTTCTTCCCTTTCTGTGCTTGACGAATATGGTACTTCATCATTGCCGCTGTGGTTTCAAAATCAGCGATGACTCCATCCTTCATCGGTCTTAAAGCGACGATATTCCCCGGCGTCCGTCCAATCATATTTTTCGCGTCGTTACCAACTGCGACAATATTCTTCGTATCTGTCTGCATCGCCACAACGGATGGCTCGCGTAAGACAATTCCTTTTCCTTTTACATATACAAGGGTATTTGCAGTCCCCAAGTCAATCCCAAGATCTCTAGCTCTTATTCCAAACATAATTTTGTAGCTCCCTTTCTGATACGTAATACAAAAACTCCAATAGGTTGGTAATCACTTTAATATCATGTCTTTTTTCTCAATATTTATCTAGTTAAGTCTTAAGTAGTCCTAAAAAATCATAACCATTATTATAACTTAACGTCAAATAAAATCATAGTTATAAATACCCTTTTTCCTTGAGACTCACAAACTTGTTCTCCCCGATGATTAAATGATCGAGTAAATCGATGCCAATTATTTTTCCGCATTCGACTAGTCGCTTGGTCACCTCAATGTCCTCGCGGCTTGGCGCCGGGTCACCGCTGGGATGATTGTGTGCCGCAATAACGGAAGCAGCTGACCGCTTTAACGCCTCGCGGAACACCTCCCTTGGATGAACAATCGAGGCGTTTAAGCTGCCAATAAAAATCGTTTGTTTATGGATTACTTGATTCTTAGTGTTTAAATACATGCAAACAAAATGCTCTTGTGATAAAAAGCGCATATCATTCATCAGGTACTTTGCACCGTCTTCCGGCGAGCGGATAACATATCGGTCCTTATAGTCGAGGTTGGTAATCCTTCTGCCAATTTCGACAGCAGCAAGGATTTGAATGGCCTTCGCCGAACCAATCCCTTTTATCTCAGTCATTTCTTCTAAAGTAGCTGCTTTTAAAAGTCGTAACCCTTCAAAATGGGTCAGCAGTCGATTCGATAGTTGCAGAACCGATTCGTCCTTTGTTCCGGTTCGAAGTAAGATGGCAATCAATTCATGATTGGATAAGCTTTGTGGTCCATGCTGAATAAATCGTTCTCTAGGCCTTTCATCTTGAGGGAAATCACGGATCATTAATGTATTGGTGGACACTTTTTTTCCTCCCTTTTTTAAGGGAGTTAATGAACTAAAAAAGTTTAATACGGCAACTGGTAGCCAGCCTTTTTCAATTCTCTTATTGTTCTTGAAACAGGCAGACCGACAACCGCAAAATAGTCTCCATTTATTTTTTTGACAAGCATACTTCCGAGCTGCTGAATGCCATATGCACCTGCTTTATCAAGCGGTTCACCACTTTTTACATACGCCCGTATTGAGTCGTCAGTTAACTCCCAAAACCAAACTTCTGTTCTTTCATAAAACGTTGTTGTACCTGTTGGAGACACAATCGAAACTCCAGTAAAGACATCATGCTGCTTTCCTGACAAGCTTTTTAACATTGTAAATGCTTCTGCTTCATCTACAGGCTTTCCTAAAATTTGATTATCCGCCACAACTATTGTGTCCGAGCCAATCACAAAGGCGTTCTGGTTTTCTTTAAAAACCGCCTGGGCCTTTCGGTCGGCTAACTCCATCACTACTTCTTTAGGAGAGAGAGATGGGTCAAAACTTTCATCAACTTCACTACTTGAAATCGCGAATGTTAAACGGAGAGTTTCTAGAAGTTCTTTTCGCCGTGGAGAAGAAGAGGCTAAAATGAGGTTCTGCATTCGATCACCTTACCTTTGGTACGTATTAGGGAGATACAATTCAATCGTATCAGAAATTGTAGTAGCAAACAATTTTTATATCATTAAATTTTGATGGAATTTGTAAAATTATGCGGAATATTTCTTTTTATGATCAATTTAAAAAGCCTATCCAGATTCGATAGGCCTTATTTCCCGGAAAATATCGAGCTTTGTCAGATATTGATTACTTTGAAAAATATAATGACATGAAGTTTAGCAAGTGCTGTTGGGCATCACTAAGATTCTTTTCGGATTTTGATTCTTGAAATGCCTTTAGTTTCTCGTTTGCACTAACTAATTCTGCTTTTAGATCTTTTAATTTTTTGTTTTTAACACTACTCTTTAATTGTTCTTCAATCTCTAAGATGGCTTTGCTAGAATCCTCAGAAAGCGACTTGGTCAGGAGAGCAGTCGAAGATGTAAGAGATAACGTTTGATACATGGTCGGTACAGCTTTTAAAAAGGTTTTTTCTTTTTCAGTAACACCGGTAAACTTCTTTTCATCTAATAACAGCGGCTTGGCAAACACATCTTCAATTCCATTTTCTTTATATTGAGCCCCAAGTGCTTTAGCCGCTTCGATGGAATCCGCAACACCAAAGAATAAAAAGTACTTGCCATCCATTTCAACGGTTTGAGATGGTATGCCTTTCGAGTCTAAACTTGAAGATGTCTCTTTGGCACCAGCTTCCGATGAAAAAACTCCGCCCTGAATGACGTAAGCAGTTACTTGGGATATAGCTGCAGACGAGTTCTTGCCCTCCGTAGTTTTGGTTTCGGTGCTAGCAGGCTTTTCAGTAACTACTGTTGGTTCGGTTACAACAGTCTTATCAGTTGGTGTAGTTATCACTAACTTAAGCATCACAACCCCGATCGTTGTTCCGATAAGGATGGCGAAGACGGCAGAAATTAAAATGGTTCCTAACGGCCGGCCATTTTTCTTTTTGGTATTAGATGAAAAGGTTGTAATTTTGGGAAGGGCAGATTTTTTGCCACTTTGACTTGGTACAATTTTAAACTCCTCTATGTCATTTTCGGAGGATTCAGGAATAATCCAATCAAAACTTTCGTCGACAGACTCTTGTGCTGCCGCTGTCTCCATGAAGTTATCCGATTCTGAGAGATTCGAATTTATTTTTATCACTTTAGGAATGGGGTCGATGCTGGCTTCGACTTCTTTTGGAGGAACATCCAGATGGGGCGGGTTTTCTCCATTTAATTTGATCTTGATTGTATTGCCTTTAGTAGGCTTGTCCACTAAAACGTACTCCTCTCTCTACCACGGGTAATTTGTTCCATCCTATCATAAAGGCAAAAAAAAATAACAAGACTTTTGTCGTCTTGTTATCGTAGACTTTCGCCAATTTTTTTACAGTTTGCGATGGTGTTAATTATGGCTGCGTCCCTGTAGTGGCAGAGAACTGACTGAGCGGATTGTCTTTACCAGCTGGTGCAGGTGCATCGATTTTCGGAAGCTCTGCGGCAAGGTCTGTTAAACTCGGCATGTAGAATGCAGAAATTGTCAGACTGTAAGTTAAAGGCTCGTCTTCTTGGTCTAAACTGGTGATCTCTTGCCCGCCTGAATAACTTATCGATTCAACCACGACAATGCGGTTTAAAGATTCTAATGTATCAATAAACTTCTCTAAATCTTCATAGCTTGGTGATTCCACACTCAACGAAACTGTCAGCTTCTTCAAGCCAGCGATTTGGGCCGAAGCGGTTTGTTGTGCCGCTGTGTCCTGATTGGCTGTGGCTTGATTCGTATCAGTTTGGTTCGTTGTGGTTTGTTGACCAGTAGCATTTTCGGCATTAGCTTGGTCAGCGCTAGTAGTTACATCCGCATCTTTTGAAAAGCTCATCGAACTAATTTTACTTTTTGAAATGTTCTCTGCCTTTTCTAGATCTAATATCAATTGTTCCTGTAACGGCTTTACAGGTAATTTCTTCTGTAATTCCCGCGTATCTTCAGTCGTTTTTTTCGTATCTTCGGCCTTTTTTTGACTGAAGATTTCCAACAGCTTTTGTTCGGACTCAAGTGACTGCTGCTTGGTAGCTAAATCTGATTTTAAAGGTGAGAGTTTAAAGAACTGAGCATAAACAAGGACTAATACCACTATCAGAGTAACAATCCCAATTATTAGGCTTTGTTTTTTGGAGAAACGGAGCTTCATGAACCAGTCACTCCTTCCTCATCTTTGTTGCTCTTTTTAATATTCTTTTTAACCACTTCTTTATCGAGTTTTATTTCAAATTGACCTGTGTAGCGAGGAAGGATATTATCGCTCACTGACTTACTTTCGGTACCACTTGAAGTTGTTGTTGTATTGTTAACAGTACTTGTAGTTGCTGTCGTGTTCGCGGTATTGGTTTGAACACCAGTTCCCGTTATTCCTGCAGCTGAATTCGTTTGACTATTAGTATTTGAAGATGAACTTTGGTTAGTAACCGCTTGGTCCGAATTGGTTGTGTTGGTTTGGTTCGTTGTTTGAGTCGTTGAATTGGTTGCATTTGTTTGGTTAGTCGAAATTGTAGCACTAGCATTATCAACCGTCGATTCTGAGGTTGAGGCTGCTGCTAATGAGCTTAAACTTGCTTCCTCGATCCATTTTGATTCATTTAGGTTTTCTAAAAAGTAGGCAGCTTCTCTAGCACTATCAAATTGAACTGTTAACGAGATTGTCCCCGCTTCTGTATAGGCAAAGCTTTGGATAAAGCCACGCTCAGGAAGTAATGAGGTCAGATGGCGCATGACGGGTATCGTCTGAATCGGATAATCATTTGCCCATTCTATTGCAGTCTTTAACTGACTAACAGAGCTAGTAGCTTCAACTGTTTCTGTACTTTTATTTTCTTTTTCAGCAATCTTCTTTGTCATCGTGATTTGTCTATCTAATGAGGCGATCACGCTTTTAGTGGAATTCGTCTGCCAGAGGTAATATGCACCCGTAAGGACCAATAGGCCAACTAAACATGACAAAGTAATGATAAAGCCGATTTTCTTCGGTTCCTTTTGGGGAAGCAGGTTAATTTCTACTAACATTATTGCACCCCTTTTAATGCGAGACCTAAAGGTAGTAATAAACTAGGAGGTACTCTTTCTATTTTTCCTTTTGAATTGGATTCAAGAGAAATCATATCAACTGGGACATCGAATCTCTCTTTCATTTCATCAAAGATTGCTTGAAGCATTGGATGATCACCGTTCAGTAAAAACTTGGTGATATCACTTCTATCATTACTTAGTGAATAGCGGTAAAAGTCACTTAATTTATTAATCTCTCTGAATATATCCTCAAATTGAATCACTAACTCTTCTGTCTCACCTGTATACTTGAATGCCAATAGACCAGCCATGTCCACCTTTACATCCCATAGATCTACATTAAATGGTATTGCAAATTGGCGCATAACAAGCGGCACATTTTGTTCAAAGATAGATAAGTTAACGCTCGTCAAGTCAAATTGAACCGAAAAGATTACTTCATTTGCACTTGGTTGTTCCAGTTGATAATACAAGCGGTACAGTGCAAGCGGTGAAATATCTGCAGCAATCGGATCAAGCTTGAGCTTAGACAATAAGCCCGAATACTCCATCACCTGCTGCTCAGGTGCTACAAATAGAAGTAAATCCCTTGTTTTTCCATCACTTTTTAATGAATAAAAATCAAAGACTGGTTCCTCAAACGGTAAATGGATACTAGAACCAAGCTCTAAATAGAGGTATCCCTGAATTTCATCCTCCTGTATTTCAGCAGGAACGGAAACTTTCCGAATGATGACCAACGGATCCGGGACTAGAAAACGAACTTGACGTCTTTGAATCCTCCATTCACCGATACACTCTTCCAAAATGTTTGCCAAAGAATCGACATCGATAATTTTCCCATCACTAATAATTCCAGGCGGGAGGAAACGTTCGCACCATCTTTGGGCAACAGGTGGATTCTCCTGTTTTAATTCAAGCAAACGAATCGAATGATCATTCAAAACGAGATTAATTATTCGGTTTTTAGATGTAAACAGGGAAAAAGCCATATAAAAAACCCCTTAGTTAAAATCCTTGATTAAGGAAATGTATATACAAATTAATTAAATCCGATCCCCAATAATATGCTGTTAATGTTCCGGCAGCAATAAATGGTCCAAATGGAATGGGCTGTCGTCTTTTGACAATTCTAAACAGTAACGCTAACCCGCCAATGACGGCTCCGAACAATGTAGAAAGAAAGAAGGACAAAAGTACTAGTTTAAATCCTAGGACCAATCCAAGTAAGGCATACAGTTTAACATCGCCGCCACCCATTCCACCTTTGCTAACGACAGCAATGAGTAAAAGGAGAATGAAACCAGACACAGCACCAAGGAGGCTGCCCCACCATGGGTTTAGCGGCCAAATAATCCGTTCCAATAAAAAAATCCCTGCAAACCAGATCAGAATTTTATCAGGGATAAGCATATAGTGAATATCTGATACAATGATAATCATAAACAGTGAGATTAGTGTTAGTGCAACCACTAATTCTCCAGACCAGCCAATAACTAATGGTGCTGTCATAAATAGTATTCCAGTAAGTAGTTCAAATATTGGATAGATAGGAGAAATCCGCGACTGACATCCGCGGCATTTTCCTCCTTGAAGCAAATAAGAAATTATAGGAATCAGTTCATATGGTTCTAATTGATGCCCACATGTAGGGCAAGCCGAACGTGGCGCGACAATTGATTTCTTTAATGGTAATCGAAGTCCAACTACATTAAAGAAGGAGCCAAGGGTAATACCATAAAGAAAAAACAAGATTAGTAAAATAGTTATCATATTCTTATGGAGTTACTATACTTCTTTTCAATCCACTTTCTGTAATTGATCCAGCAACAGTAGCAGCAGTTCCAATTTTTCTCTTGCTTCCATCTAAGAAAATGGAATAGGAATATTTATTCCCAGATTCTGAAACAATTACCGCAGACGCTGCATCATAGGATCCACCACCATCAGGATCTTCTATCGTTTCTAGATAACCTTTAGCAACTAAATCAGAAACAAGTATTATTTTAGGAGTACTTGCTGTTGCAGGGGCAACAGGAGGGGTTGGTCTAAGTGTCTCATCACCAGCAACTGCTAATTTTGCAGAGTTAATTATTTGTTGCGCATTGGCCACATGAGCATCTTTTTTACTGTTTTCTATCAATCCCAAAATACTTGGTATAGCAATTGCAGAAATAATTCCTAAAATGACTATTACAGCTAATAATTCAATTAGGGTCATTCCACGTTGATCTTTAATTTTCTTTTTCAACTTTTGTAACATAAACTTCATCTCCCATTATGGTTCTATAAACCTAGTAATATTGTCTCTTGTAGTATACATTAATTGACAAAGAAAAGAAAAGAGAATTCTATGGTATTTTGTCTTATATCCTCAATATTTTTGTTTTCATGTCTATTATTGATTCATCTGTTGAAATTGGTCGAACATGCTAAACATTGGAACCATAATAGATGTGACTATAGTCCCAACTAAACCAGCCAAAAAGACAATCATAATTGGTTCAATTAACGATTTTAACCTATCTGTTCCATTCTCTACTTCTTTTTCATAGAATTCAGCAATTTTGGATAGCATCGCATCCAAAGCACCAGTTTCCTCACCAATTGCAATCATTTGAGTAACTAAGGGCGGAAAAGCCCAGTGTCTTTGCATTGGATCCGTCATGGAACGACCTTTCTCTAGTGAATCCCGTGACTCTCGAATTACCTTTGCTAGAACCTCATTTTCTACGACTTTCTCTACAATGGACATTGCTTGGAGAATTGGAACTGAACTCGAGAACAACGAACTGAGTGTTCTCATCATCCGTGCAAGCGCTGCTTTTTGTAGTAAATTACCAAATATCGGCATCTTCAACAAAAAATAATCAAAATAGTATTTAGTTTGGTTATTTTTTTTAAAATACGTAATTAAAAACACGATGGCAAAAATCATTAATATAACAAGCCACCAAAACGACTGCATAAAGTCACTTGCTGATAGGACAAATTTTGTAATGGCGGGCAGTTCCCCACCCATATCAGCAAACATCGAAACAAATGTTGGGACAACGGCAACAAGTAAAAAGATAACAACAATAATAGCAATAAATCCAACTGCAATCGGATAGGAAAGGGCGGAAACGATTTTTTGCCGTGTATAGTGTTGTTTTTCAAAATGCTCAGCCAAACGATCAAGGGTCTCGTCCAAATTACCACTTATTTCCCCTGCTTTAACCAGGTTAATAAACATCTGATTAAATATTTTTTTGTGCTTAGCAGCAGCTTCTGAAAGTGGATTACCTTCCCGCATTTCCTGTTCTACATCTAGTAAAGCCTTCTTTAAGGCTTTACTCTCGGTCTGCAAAGCTAAGATGGCTGTTGCATCGACAACAGTTACCCCCGCTTTAATTAAAGTGGAGAATTGTCTTAAGTAAATAACAAAATTCTGCAGTTTTACCGGAGCCCCGAGTGTTATATCTTTTGTCATTAGGGTCTCAGGTACTTGGGTTATTTCAATCACCCTAATGCCTTCTTCTTTTAATTTTTCCATCGCTTCTCGCTTAGAACCTGCATTAACGGTACCCTGCCGTTTTCCTTTCCGATCCCGTCCAGCATATTTATATCTAGCCATTCATCATCATTCTTTCATGTAAGTATTGTGATGCGGCTTCCTTTTGGATCAGATTGCGATCAAGGAGGTCTCTAATACTCATTTCAAGTGTATGCATTCCTTGGGCGCGGGAAGTTTGCATCGTACTTTGAATTTGATGGATTTTTTCATTTCTAATTAGGTTCGCAATTGCCGCATTATTCACCAAAATTTCAGTTGCTGCTTTACGGCCTTTTTTATCGGCTGTCGGAAATAAACGTTGAGAAATAACGCCAACTAGTACCGAAGCTAACTGGACACGTATTTGTGGCTGTTGTCCCGATGGGAATACATCAATGATTCGGTTAATGGTTGTCGGTGCACTTGATGTATGAAGCGTGCCTAAAACAAGGTGACCAGTTTCTGCGGCGGTTATCGCGATTGACATCGTCTCTATGTCCCGCATTTCACCAACCAGAATAACGTCAGGATCTTGACGGAGGGCAGCTTTTAAGCCACTGGCATAGTTATTTGTATCGAAACCAACTTCCCGCTGGTCAATAATTGAACTTCCATGGCGATGAAGATATTCGATAGGATCTTCCAAGGTAATGATATGCTTCCGCATCGTTCGGTTCATATAATCAATCATCGAAGCTAGCGTCGTTGATTTCCCGCTTCCTGTAGGTCCCGTTACGAGAATGAGCCCCTGCGGCTTCTCAACCAGCTTGGAAACAATATCAGGTAAGTCTAACTCTTCTATTGTTGGTGTTTTCGATGCTACAGTTCTTAGGGCAATCGAAACACTTTTACGCTGATGATAGGCATTGACACGAAATCGCGATATACCAGGAACACCATAAGAGAAATCAAGTTCCCCTTTTTCCTTAAATAAATCCCACAATCCTTCAGGTATGATCGCTTTGGCCATTCCCTCGGTGTCATCTGGCATAATTTTATCTGTTCCGTATCTTCTTAGGTCACCATTAATTCGCATGACTGGGGGAACACCGACAGTTAAATGAACATCTGAGGCTTTATATTCAATCGCAGCTCGTAATATTGCGTCAATTTTTTCTTTCATTGTAACGTTCTCCTACTCCAGAATTGCTACTTTTAATACTTCTTCGGTTGTTGTTAACCCTTGCTTTATTTTTAATAAACCATCATCTAGTAAAAAGATCGTTTTATTTTTATTAGCCAATTCCTTCAACTTTTGAAAAGATTCGCCGTTCATCATTGCCCTACTCATCTCGTCATTTATGACCAGCACCTCATGAAGGGCAAGCCTGCCTTTATAGCCTGTCATGCTGCAGGATGAACAGCCTTTTCCGCGAGTAATTTTTTCAATCCTCATACCGCGCTTTGCAAAAATCTCTATTTCACGCTTTGATGGTTCTTGAATTTCCGCACAATCACGACACACCTTTCGGACAAGGCGCTGAGCAACAATTCCGCTTAAAGAAGATGCTAGTAAAAACGGCTCTACCCCCATATCAATCAGCCTGGTAACAGTTCCGATTGAATCATTTGTATGGAGGGTACTTAAAACTAAGTGGCCCGTTAACGAGGCACGGATGGCCACTTCTGCTGTTTCTTTATCACGAATTTCTCCGACCATGATAATATTCGGGTCTTGACGAAGGATTGATCTAAGACCTGCAGCGAAAGTCATTCCAACATTCGTGTTCACCTGGATTTGGTTAATCCCTTCCAATTGATATTCAACGGGGTCCTCAACTGTAATGATATTGACGGCCTCACTGTTAAGCTTATTTAGGGCCGCATAGAGGGTCGAAGATTTTCCCGACCCTGTTGGCCCAGTAATTAGGACAATGCCTGTTGGCTTTTCAATCATCTCAGTGAATCTCTTCATATTTAAGGCATTAAATCCAAGTTTGTTTAAATCATTTAAGGTTGATCCCATGTCAAGGAGACGCATAACGATCTTCTCACCGTAAACTGTTGGAAGCGTTGAGACACGAAGATCGACAGGATGAAAGTCGAGATTTAACTTTATCCTGCCATCCTGTGGGACCCGATGTTCAGTTATATCAAGATTAGACATGATTTTAATTCTAGCGGTTAAGACACTTTGCATATTACGTGGGAGTATTCGTTCATTCCGTAATACACCATCCACTCGGTAACGAACAACCACCTTTGTTTCCTGTGGATCGATATGAATATCACTAGCTCTTTGAATCACAGCATTCGATAAAATTTGATTCACCAAACGAACAATCGGTGAATTTTGATCGGTAACATCATCATTTCTGCCCCGATCATTTTGTGGGAGCTCGTCAAGTAATTCATCGAGCCCATCGTCGATATCATAATATTTATTTATCGTTCGAAGAATATCGTCCTTTGTTGCAATGGCTGGCTCTATATGAAATCCAGTCGACAAACGTAAATCGTCGATCACAATAAAGTCCATCGGATTCGCCATTGCTACGAAAAGCTTATTTCCTTCTCTTTTTAATGGGATAATTAGATTCCTTTTCGCTGTTTCTTTAGATAAAAGCGAAAAAAGATTGGTATCAAATGGGTACTGAAATAGGCTAACTTGAGGGATACCCAGTTGATATTCAAGTACTTCAACAAGTTGCTGCTCTGTTAAATAACCCCTTTGGATAAGGGCATCACCAATTTTTTGGCCAGAATCTTTTTCATCTAACGTCGATTGAAGTTGTTCAGGTGTAATTAATCCTTCTTCAATTAACAAATCACCAAGTCGTTTTCGTGTTTGCCTCATATTACATCCCTGCTTTTATTTTGGTTGTTCATTTGGCTTTCCCCATAATTCATTATCAGTGGATTCCTGCTGGGGGTTACCAGAAGTTGCCGTCGATTGATTTCCATTAGGACTAGTTGTATCGACCGTCTGGTTACTGTTATCCACCGGATTACCAGATGTATCAGTTGTTGTAGTGGTTGCTTGTGCGCTTCCTGCAAGCCCATGAATTTCAATCCGATAGGAAGGGGGATAATAATCCTCGGAAATTAGTTCACTTTTAAGGAATTGGTCACCTTGATAAACTTCCCTATAAACCTTAACAATTTGACCCTGCTCACCTTTTGTTTGTACCTTTGTTTTTCCTGGTAGTAGCAAAGGACTATATTGAACGATTGTTTTAGGTGCTAACTTTTGTTCGTCTTTTGTGGTTATTTGATATTTATAAACTAACTTTTCACCCGTCAAAGTGACCTTCAATTGCTTGTTTTCTAAGGTAAGTTTAAGAATATACTTGGCCTTATTTGGATTTGCTATTATTAAATCAGCCTTTTTACTTGAATTAACTTTAGCTTCGAATCCCAAACTCGAATAATTCGGTAAAGAACTGCCAATGTTTCTTTCAACAATCGAGAAGTTAGAAGGTAATATCGCTTGATAAATTCCAGTTGCAATCACATTTAGTGAATCTGGGTCTTCAATTTTTTGTTTTTCAGCAAATTGTAGCAGTGAAAAAGTGGATCCTTCTGAAATTTCAATTTTTGGGTTTTTATCAATTACAGTTTGCAATGCAAACGGAACTTCATTCATTGTGATTACTGCCGTATTTAAGACAGCATCCTTTTTGATATGATCTGCAAGTAAGAAATCATTATAAAGGTCTAAGTTTTGTGAACCGGATTGGAATAGTGCAGCTGTTGAATTTAATCTAGTCGTAAGCTTGTCTATATCAACATCACTTGTATTTAATTGAGGAAATAAAATCTCTAGTTGTTCTTTCACTTGTAATTTATCTACAGTAATAAAAGCAGCATTTTTTTCTCCATCCTTGATTGAATCGACTGATTTCTCGGAATCTAGATAGAATTGTTTTAAATCAAAGGGAGCTGTTTTTTCTCCATATTGCAGTTCAATTGATGTATCTTTTAGCCATGCGACATACTTTTCCTCTAACAGACTTTTTGCTTCATCTTCTGACTTACCTGAAACATCTAAAGCACCGATCGTAGTAACATCAGAGAATTTCCCATCTGCATTTGTTATTTTTTCAAATGCTTTAGCGCCATAATGGGAGAAACTAAATATAAATGCCGTACAAAAAAGTAAAACAACAAACAATTTGATCATTTGCTGATTTTTGCCCAAAATATCTGCCTCCCTTCAAACACTCACATTATACTTCAATAAGTAAACTATTATATATAATAATAATTTTTAGTTACTTTTGTAAGCTTACCTTTTCCTTTGGTACAATTTCATCTAGGATATCATCTCGTTCTGAAGCTACTTCTTTTTGCGCGAGAAGAAAATCGAAAAGAGAGTCATCTAAAGGCTCTTCTTCCTCATTAAGCTGTATAGGGAAGCTCTTATCTACCTTGATTGGTGAAAGTTCATGAATTTCTTCATCCAAATTCTCTTGAACCGTTTTTTCCTCAATCTCTAGTAAACTCTCGATATCTAATACATAGTCATTTTCCATGTTTTTATTTTCCATTTGTTCAGGTACATCTACTTCTGTATTTCTTTCTAAGAAAAATGAAATATCGTCATCTATTGTTTCCGATTCATTAGCTGTTGTTTCTTTAATATTAGTCATTACTGGAGAAGGACTTAATTCACTCACTGTATCTTTTCCTAGATCAATATTTGATGAAATAGGTAACGTTAACTCTTCGTCAATTTTCACTAAATTCACATCTTTTAGACTTTCTTTTTTGTAAACAGGTTCGTGATGCTCAAATTCGTCATCTAAATCTTCGCCAAAGACAGAACTTTCTTTGGATATTAGAGCTCCCAAGCGGTTATTAATAAAATATGCTACAAAAAAGATGAGAGCAAAAAGCATTAATGTAGTCTCCCATAATGGAACGATTGAAATAGCAGCAAGTCCACCAAGTGACAAAATAAAACTAGTTAAGACTAAAAGGAACTTCCCCTTTAAGGTGTAACCTAAAGGTAAAAAGAATATTATTAACATCAAAATAACCATAGAACTAATGGCCCATATAATCGTTTGCACTTATGCATTCCCCTTTATATAGTCTATTTATACTATTAAACTACATTATTCATCAAGATTGTAATTTTTTTATTGATATCCGTAAAAATCAGACAAAATTCGCCTACTAAATATTGTATAATATTTTTAAGTCGTTTAATAGAAGCTGGAAAATATTTATGGGTAGAAATTACTAAATATTTTTAATTCTATTTGTACAAATTTGCTATCATTAAGGAACTGATCGAAATGAAATTTATTCAAAATGAAAAAGGCGTTACTCTTATAGAGGTTCTTGTATCCATTGTTCTTCTCTCAATAATCTTTTTATCTGTTATGAGTTTTTTCCCACAAATGGGCCTAATGAATAATCAAAATCAAGATAAAGCGAAAGCCATTAATATTGCTAAAGAAGTTCTTGTTAATTGGCAAGAATCGAGTGATGTGAAATGGTTTCTGGTTAAAACGGATCAAGTCACTGGTTTTACACCAACAGAACCGAAAGTGGCATATACAAGGTTCTCCTTTGATGTTAACTATTATTATTTCGAAACAACTAAAGATAAATATGACGTGCATATTAGGATTAATAAATTTCCTGAAACGAGTTCAAGATTATCCAGCATAAATTCTATTATTATTCAACTGTTAGATAAAAATAATAGACATGTCGTTAGTGAAACATTCGGATATGTTAAAAGATAGGAAATGATATTTGTGAACCGAGCGCAAAGTGGTTTAACACTAATTGAAGTACTAGTTACTCTAACAATTCTTTCCTTTTTAAGTGTTATTACTTGGAGTGTTTTTTCTCAAGGCTATAATTTTTCGCAAAAAGCAATCTCAAAAAACTCAATGATTCAAGAAACCAATCTCTTAATCACCAACTTAAATAAGATACACCAAACGATGATTAAGTACGAACTTAAAAGTGAAAATTGTGAAATCAAAGTTACAAATCTAAATTCTACTCCTCAACAAACTCAAATATTTAATCATTCAAATATATGTTTTAAAATACTTGAAATTAATGCAGTGCTAGGTCAGGGACCAAAAACAGTAGAACCAAATAAAACCGCAAATGATGTTTCTTTAAAAATTAGTGCAAGTGATAAGAACAATCCACAAAATAGTATAACTGTGGATTCATTTCTTTATCGAATGAAGGGTGTTGATTATCAATGAAGAATTTAATAAAGAATGAACAAGGATATGCACTTGTAACGGTTTTATTAATCCTAACAGTTTTTATGGTTGTGTTCCTCTCCTTCATGGGGCAAGCATTTAGCAGTGTGAAACAAAATCAGGTTGTAGAGAAGAAATCTCGGTCCGTTGCTGCATCTGAAATGGGGATTTCATATTATCAGGTTGAGCTTCAAAAAACTTTTGAATCCAAACAGCAATTGGTAAGTGATTATATCAGAGATCAACCTTTGCTAATCCAGAACTTTAAAAAGGAAGCAGCTAAAAAAATGGCTGAAGTACTTCAAGGTACACCCATAGCAACTCCTTCTAATGCTTCATATTATATGAACAATTATATTGTTACTGCGGATCCTAATCCAAGCTCGAATAAAGTAAATATTAGTTTTAATGTAGTAGGTAGCGATAACAATAAAAAAACCACCCTTTTTACTAAAATGTCAATAGACTTTACCTCCATAATTGATCAAGCAACACTTGATCAAAATAAAAATTACGTTCTACCAACATTCGAGACGGTTAAACTTACGTCAGGTTGTACCACTTTAGATTGTGATAATGTTTATATAAACGGGAATGGAAGCTTTTCTGGTAATAATAATATAAAAGATAACCAAACAATTTTCACTACAGGTTCACTAACTTTTGATGGAAATGGAAACGAAAATAATATAACGAATGTTAAAATCCATTCTGATGGTGCATTTACTAATAACAAAAACATGAATAGCGCCGCGAATGTTATTATAGAAACAAAAGGTGACGCGAAGTTCATGCAAAATGTAAAAATAAGTGGTACTTCAAAAATACTAGTAAATAAAACATTGGATGTTGACCAAAATTTAGAGCTAGCGAATAATTCTTTTGTGTATGTTGGAGGAACAGATGCTCCGACAACTGATCCTAATTATAAGATTGCAACCATTGATAATAACTTAAATATTCTCTCTTCCTCAAAGATGTGTGTAAAAGGAAATTTATCAGTTAAAAAGATTGATGTTGCGTCATCAAGTAATCCGCCAAGTAAGTTATATGTATTAGGAAAAGTGTGGGAAGACGGTACATTAAACACTAATTATACAGTTGATACTGACACATTTACTAGAGAGTGTGGAACACTAATACCGCCAGAATTCAAAATTAAATGGGGGGACAATGTTAATACAATAATAAATTCAGTTGATTATAATTAAATCCCAGAAAAAAAGGTGTGACCAAGTTGTTATAATCAACTCGGCCGCACCTTTTTTTAACACGACGAATACTCCGCAACCCGATTCCTTCCAGCCCTCTTCGCCCCAACATAAAGTGCCCTATCCGCATGTCGAATCAAAGCCAAGGCATCTTCCGCATCCTCAGGTGCTGTTGCCACCCCAATCGATGCAGTAATCATTACCTTTTGGTGAGTATTATCAATATCCAAAGACTGTTTTAGTGTAAATGGCCAATTGGAAATCATTTGCCTAATTTGTTCAGCCATTTGGTAGGCCTCTTCTTTTGCTGAATCTGGTAAAAGAACGACAAATTCTTCCCCGCCGTAACGTGCGACCGTGCCACGACCACCTACCAACTTTTTTAGCCTACTAGCAAGCTCAAACAGGATTTCATTTCCACTCTGATGACCGTAGGTGTCGTTTACTATTTTAAAGTGGTCAATATCGAGAAGGATTAACGAGAGCGTTCGGCGCTCGAACCGCATCAGGTTTTCAAATTCCTCGGTCAACATATTTTCAAAATAGCGGTAATTATAAAGTTTGGTTAATGAACAGTGTTCGCTTTGCATTTTGGTTAGTTCATAATGTTTGGCATTTTCAATTGCAACGGCGAAATGGGAACAAAGGATATCGGTAATCATCAGCTGGAATTTTTCAAAAGCACGTTTTCGCTTAGAAGCTAGTAATAGCACTCCAATTACTTTTTTGCTTCTTACGATTGGAACGCCGAGGATACTTTCCGCATCCTCAGGAATGTGACCGTTTGCATTTTTCCGCCACTCTTTCCTCGCTGAATAGATTAAGGTCTTTTGCTCGCCCCATACCATCCCGCTAATTCCTTGGTTTTTTTTCACGGGTGGTAATTCATTGGGTACGCCCCCTTCAATCCCACGAACTAATATTAGCTCATCCCCTGTTACCTCAAGGATATAAGCATAATCAACTGGCAGCATTTCACTCAGTTTCTGAATTAACAGATCAACGACATCATCCACTTTCAAGCGCTCGGCCATCTGATGTCCAATCTCTGCGGATTTTTGCAAATATTCATTTATTTTTTCACTTGAATAATAGAGTCTGAAAATCATTGATAAACCAACAAACGGAACGCCTACAAACAGGAGGGCTAAGATTCCGACCTGATCATAGAGAATATATATCACTATACCAATTGGGAAGGTGATGAAAGTTGTAATGGTCTCAACAATGAAATCCTTTCCAAAATAGGATTCCTTGCTTTTATAGATAAAATAAAGATTGAATGATACTATGATTTGGTTCATCGAATAACTTACCACTGCGTATAAGATGGCAAGCCATAACGACTTAGAGTCAAATGTAAAATCAGGGCCTGTCTGTCCACCAAGTATGTAGTAGACAATTCCGCTCGTACAGGAAACTAGAAAAAACATATTTAGGTTCACTGGCAGCCGGTATAATTCACCTTTTCGGAGGATCCTTAATTTTAGCAGTAAAACAATCACAGCTATTTGGGCAAAAATGATCTCAACAAATAAACCAAATCGTAAAAAGGTTGCAAGCGCTACCCATTGGATTAAAAAAATAAACATCTCATTAATGACAATTGGCATGGTTGCAACCACACAGGTTAACAGCAAAAATGCAAAAATATCTAACCAATGCCCAGCGATATTGGGAGGATAAGCCTTATAGGTGAACCATGTTCCTGCAGGGACCAACAAAATCCAGGCAAGGAAAACAGAACTCTTGACGTGAGGTTTTACTTTCATGCTTATCCTCCCCTTTCCTTATATGAGTAAAATTATTTTACCATGATAAAAATAACTTGTCATAAAGAAATTATCTTATTTTTCAAATAGTTTACCAAAAATGGTTTGACCTCTGAAATAAAATAAAGGGACCCCGTTATTACCAGCATACTGTTGTTTTCTATGTGTTGGATCTCCTCTAAGAGAAAAGGACCCCAGTCATCGACTGCCAATTTGGTTGGTGATTGGCTCATTTTGAGTAATTCTTCCGCTTTAGCGGCACGTGGAAAATCAAAGCTAACAAAAGTGATTTGTGTGGCTAGCTTGTCCAGTTTGGCAATCATTTGATCAAGTTTTTTATCTGACAACGCGGCAAAAACAATCTGGATCTTGCGATTCTGATATCTAGTACGTAATTCATGGGTTAATGCTGAAATTCCTTCTTCATTATGGGCCCCATCAATAATCACAAGTGGACTTTCAGAAAGGATTTCAAATCTCCCCGGCCAGTAAGCCTTTTTTAAGCCGGTACGAATAGCTTGCTCTGTAATAAGGAATGAACCTTTTTGATTTAAAAATTGGGCTGCCATGACAGCAAGTGCGGCATTTTCCGTTTGATGCTGACCGATCATCCTGATTTCTAATTGGTCGATGGTTTGAAGTTGAGTGATTACATCAAACACTTCACCATTAGCTAGGGATTTATGAGCACTAATCGAAAATTCCTGATTCAAGCGGTAAAGAGGTGCCCCTTTCTTATCTGCTTGTTCCTCAATTACCTTGATCGCCCCTGGATGTTTGACAGCCGTAAAAATGGCGGTGTTTTCTTTGATAATCCCTGCTTTTTCAAACGCGATTTCCTCATAGGTGTTTCCGAGGATGTTTGTGTGATCAAGACCGATATTGGTAATGATCGAGGCTAATGGCTGGATGATATTTGTTGAATCAAATCGACCGCCTAAACCGACTTCAAAAATAACAACGTCAACCTTGTTCATGGTTGCGAAATAATGGAACGCCATCGCGGTGATGACCTCAAACTCAGTTGGCCCGCCAAGCTCTGTTTCTTCTAATTCATCCGCCAATGGGCGAATGATATTTGCTAGGTGGAGCAGTTCCTCATCGGCTATCGCTTTCCCGTTAACACTAATCCGTTCGTTAAACTGTTCAATATAGGGTGAAGTGAAGGTACCAACTGAATACCCTCCTGCTTCAAGAATCGAACGGAGAAATGTAACGGTAGAGCCTTTGCCATTTGTACCGCCAATATGAACCGTCTTCATTTTCGTTTCTGGATTGCCTAGCTTGTCCATCATCCATTCCATCCGCTTTAACCCTGGCTTGATTCCCAGCCTTAACCGCGCATGAATCCATTCTAGGGCTTCTTTATATGTAGCAAACATTCGTGACACCCCATCTATATTTTAATGTTTAATTAATATTTACTTCTAAAGTGCAATCTATTTTTTGATTCGCTGATAAAATTGGAGATACGCTGATAAAATCCAATTTCCGCTGATATATTAGTCGGTTTCGCCGATATATTACCGAAAACCGCTGATAAATTGAAATCTCTGGCATATTTGCATCAATCGTGTTGATTTTGATCGTTTTTTTTAGTGTAAGTAATAAGGCGAGACGAATCCTCAGAGAATTCGCCTCGCCAAACTAATTATTACCCTCTTAATTCTTTAATGCGTGCTTCAACAATCGCTCTCTTTTCGCGATAATCATCTTCTTTGGCACGTTCTTCGGCAACCACACTCTCAGGTGCTTTTTTCATGAAGCCTTCATTGCTTAATTTCTTCTGGACTCTGTCGACTTCTTTATTTAAGCGGTCAAATTCTTTTTCGAGACGAGCAATTTCTTCGTCAATGTTAATCAAGCCTTCAAGCGGCAGAATGATTTCTAAACCAGTGATCACGGCTGTCATTGCTTTTTCAGGCGTTTCAAGGTCAACACCCATTTGTAATTCTTCTGGATTACAGAAGCGTTCAATATAGCCGCGGTTATTCTCGATTGCTTTGAGAACCGTTTCATCTTTCGCTTTAACAAGCATTTTGATTTTCTTACTCATTGGAGTGTTTACTTCGGCACGAATATTCCGAACCGCGCGAATCATCTCGACGAGCAGTTTCATTTCTTGTGCTGCTTGGTCATCAGAATGAGCTGGATTTACTTCAGGCCAAGCTGCTGTTGTAATTGATTCGCCTTGGTGTGGAAGGTTCTGCCAAATTTCCTCGGTGATAAAAGGCATGAATGGATGCAATAAACGCATCGTTTGATCTAAAACATGTGCCAGGATCGAACGAGTTGTTTTCTTGGCTGCTTCATCTTCACCATATAACGGCAATTTCGCCATTTCAATATACCAATCACAGAAGTCATCCCAGATAAAGTTGTAAAGCGCACGGCCCACTTCACCAAATTCATAACGGTCAGAAAGTCTTGTCACATGTTCAATCGTTTCATTTAAACGTGTTAAAATCCACTTGTCTGCAACTGATTTTTCTCCGCTAAAATCAATTTCTTCGTAGGTCATACCATCCATATTCATTAACGCGAAACGGGAGGCATTCCAAATTTTATTGGCAAAGTTCCATGTTGACTCTACTTTTTCAAAGCTAAAACGTAAATCTTGACCTGGAGAGCTTCCTGTTGACAGGAAGTATCTTAGGGCATCGGCACCGTATTTTTCGATGACATCCATTGGATCGACGCCGTTTCCAAGTGACTTACTCATTTTGCGTCCCTGTTCGTCACGAACGAGGCCGTGGATCAGTACATCCTTAAATGGACGTTCACCTGTAAATTCGATGCTTTGAAAAATCATTCTGGATACCCAGAAGAAAATAATATCATAGCCTGTTACTAACACGTCGGTTGGGAAGTAACGCTTGAAATCAGACGCTTCAGTATCAGGCCAGCCCATGGTTGAAAACGGCCATAGCGCGGAGCTAAACCATGTATCGAGTACGTCTTTATCCTGCTCCCAGTTCTCAGCGTCTTCCGGTGCTTCTGTACCAACATATACTTCACCTGTTTGCTTGTGATACCAAGCAGGAATGCGGTGACCCCACCAAAGCTGTCTTGAAATACACCAGTCACGGATATTTTCCATCCAACGTAGGTAGGTTTTTTCAAACCGGTCAGGGACAAAGTTTACTTTTTCTTCTTTGTTTTGCAGGGCAATCGCTTCATCTGCGAGCGGCTGCATTTTAACAAACCACTGGGTGGAAAGATACGGTTCAACAACGGCACCGCTTCGTTCAGAATGACCTACGGAATGCGGATGCTCTTCAATTTTGAAAAGAACGCCTTGTTCCTGCAAGTCCTTAACGATTTGCTTACGGCATTCAAAACGATCTAGTCCCTTATACTTGCCAGCTCTATCATTCATCGAGCCGTCTTCGTTCATCACAAGAATACGCTCTAAGTTATGACGGTTACCTAGTTCAAAATCGTTCGGGTCATGGGCAGGCGTAATTTTTACCGCACCAGAACCGAATTCCATATCCACATAGTCATCACCAACGATTGGAATTTCACGGCCAACGATTGGGAGGATAACAGTTTTGCCAATCAGGTGCTTGTAGCGGTCGTCTTCTGGATGTACAGCAACCGCGGTATCACCCAGCATCGTTTCTGGACGAGTCGTAGCCACTTCAATCTGTCCGGAACCATCGGCAAGCGGATAACTCATATGATAAAAAGCACCTTGAACATCTTTATAAATGACTTCGATGTCGGATAGAGCTGTTTTTGTGGACGGATCCCAGTTAATAATATATTCACCGCGGTAAATGAGACCTTTTTTATAAAGGGTAACAAAAACCTCTTTAACAGCATCAGATAAGCCTGCATCCAACGTGAAACGCTCGCGGCTGTAATCTAAGCCTAAACCAAGTTTTGACCACTGCTGACGGATATGAGAAGCATACTCTTCCTTCCACTTCCATGTTTCCTCAACGAATTTTTCTCTTCCTAGATCGTAGCGGCTTTTGCCTTCATTACGAAGTTTTTCTTCTACTTTTGCTTGTGTTGCAATCCCCGCATGGTCCATACCAGGTAACCAGAGAACGTCATAACCCTGCATCCGTTTCATCCGGGTTACGATGTCTTGAAGGGTAGTATCCCATGCATGGCCTAAATGAAGTTTCCCTGTAACGTTTGGCGGCGGGATAACAACCGTGTACGGCTCTTTGCCCTCATCATTTTTTGCTTCGAAAAACTTACCTTGTAACCACCAATCATAACGGCCTTTTTCAATCGTTTGTGGGTCGTATTTGGTAGGCATTGTTAGTTCCTTTGTTTCCATTGTAAAATTCCTCCTTTGATTCCTGTTCCATACAAAAAACCCCATTCGTCATAAAAGGACGAATGGAGTTTGCTTCGCGGTACCACCTTTTTTCCAATCCCAAAAATGGATTGGCACTTATGTAGATAACGGATTTAGTCCGTCTTCAACTAATAAGATTTTAAAAATCCGTTCGCAGAAGAAGCTCGTGGGCGACCTTCCGAC
This sequence comes from Bacillus sp. ISL-75, assembly GCF_018613095.1. Lineage (NCBI taxonomy): Bacteria > Bacillati > Bacillota > Bacilli > Caryophanales > Bacillaceae > Bacillus > Bacillus sp. ISL-75. The sequence continues at coordinate 123,409 of NZ_JAGGQX010000019.1, read as the reverse complement.
TTTCTGCTTAGGAAAACTTCCAGCTAGTGATTTCCCTCTCTTTAAGCAGGTTTGTATCGTACTCTTCCCTGTCGTTGCTTATGTAATTAAATTATATAGTAATACTACCGAAAAAAAGGGTTTGACGTCAATAATGATAACCACTTTTTTTATTTTTTATACTATATGCCGTTTTTTTGGAGAGTTCTCCGCACTTGTGGAATATACATAAAGAAAAATATATGCCAGATTTGTAAAGGGGGGGTTGTCGGTGAAAAGAAATTTCCATAAATTTAAATACCAACCCTGGTTTAGAACCTGTCGGAGAGTTTGTGGTCAATTAATTATTCCGTTTGTGATCTTTCAATTTTTACGAACACTCATCATTCCTACGTTTATTGATATACTGTTGTTAACTGTTTTTGTTGCCATCGCCGTGTCACTATATTTTGAAATCGTTTAAGGAGCCCATTTTGCAGATGATTACTGCGGCTGGGCTCCTTCTTTTGCTGCTGCGGCGGCGGCTGCCTGCGCATCCATTTCGGTCATTCTCATGACGACATATTCAGAATTTTTCAAATGCCAGTAGCGGTGCTGCAGCTGACGGACATATTTTAATTCATTCTTTGGACGAGACTTTCGATAGTAGCTTTCTGCCACTTGGATGATTGGAATCGGAAGCGCTAAATAGCTGTAGAATAATAGTTTTTCATCTGCTTTAAATGGAAAGTATTTAAAGTAGTGGTATACCCAGTCAATGGCTGTATCGCTGCGCTTCGGGTTGGTATTTAAGGCACGTGATAAATAGGGAAGTAGATCGTGAATCGGTGAGCCGTAGTGAGCATTCTCAAAATTAATAAAATAACCGTACCCTTTATCATCATACAAGAAATGCTCGGGTGACAATTTTCCGTGTGTAATAACCATGCGGGCCTTTTCATTGTCCTTCGTTTTTTCATACCATTCTTCAAATTTCGTTTTCGAAAATCGGAGCGCCTGGCTGATTTCATTGTAATAAAGGCAATATAACAATTCAAACGGCGACATATAGGTCTTTTTTTCACATTCGTCGATGAAGCCATCGAGAAATGCCTGTTGTTTTTCATGCTGTTGAATCGTCTTTTCATAGTGCTCAGTCCGCTCTTCTTTGTTCAAGGTAATTTCTTTGGCGGAAAGGGTATGAAGACGAGCGAGTTCACGAAAAAGCTGTTGATCTTTTTGCTGCCGGTCTTCCTTGTGTTCATTCGACATCCACGGCATTAAGTAATAAAGATTGTTCTCGTGTAAGACCGCATACCTGCCGTCCATCGTAGGGTAAATGGGAACGATGCGATTATACCCTTTTTGGTAGAGGAGATGAACATGGCGAATGAAGTCGGTCCCGGTCGCAGGGTCGATTTTTTTTAAGGCAAACGTCCCTTTATTTGAATAAATCTTCTGAACGCTGCCGAAATCCTCTACAAAATGAGGCTCAACAAGGTAGTTTTTTAAGATGTGAGCATATGTGTTTAGTTGATTCGGGTTACTCAAGCGTACTCAACTCACTTTCAAATATAAAAGCGTAAGCGCCCGTTAAGCGGCGTATGGACTGGAGTGCTTTGACTTTGTATGAAAAGAAGGTGAGCAGGTCAAAGTAACCCGCTCATCTTTTAATAATTATTTTTTTGTAAGGCTGCCAGGAATATATAATACTTGACCTTCAAATATATCTTGGCTGAGTTCCAGATTGTTAATGCGCATGAGGTTTTGTACCGAAACATCATATCGATCTGCCACGCTGTTAACGGTATCACCCTTTTGGACGATACAAACTTTTACTTTCGCCTGGGCAGAACTTTCATCCTTCCTTGCAAAAAATTCAGTTAATGTCATGCTTTTCTTTTTTGGTGCTTTTTTCTTTTTAATATTCTTTGGTGGTGCTTCTTCATGTGCGGAAGAGCTTTCCTCTGCTGGATGAACTTCCTCTTCAAACTGGACAGTTGGAGGTGGCGCTGGCTCTACTTCAACCACTTCTGGCTGGATGGTCTCAGCTGGCTGGCTAGCTTCACTTCTTGCTTCTTGGAAATTCCATGTAGGTTGGCTGGATTCACTTCTTGTTTCTTCGAATTCCCAGGCTGGTTGGCTGGCTTCACTCCTTGCCTCTACGAAATCCCGGGATGGTTGGTTAGCTTCTTCCTCAACGTCTTCCTGTGGTTGATAATTGAAGGTCGGAAACTTCGGTAAAATTTCCACACTCTCTTCTTCTTCTTGTAGTTTTCTTGCCTCAGCTTCAAACAAGAAGTTATCTTGGTAACTGCTCTGAACTGATTCAAGTTCGATTTCAATTTCTTCGGCATCTTCCTCAAAGAACTCAATTTCAGAGCGAGGGATAAGCTCAAGTTCAACTACTTCTTCCTGCGGTTGTTGCTGTTGCTTCTGTTGTTGCTCAGTTCCGTATAAGCCGCTAATAGTCAGTTCAGCTGCTAGCTTGAGGCAGCTGCGCTCAGGAATCGAATAATCAAAGGATTCGACGAGGACATCGATATCATAGATACTTTGAATTCGATTATTGGGGATCGTGATATCGACAGGGAATCGATGTGAAAATTCACAGTTTCCTCCCTCTCGTGCATCGACCCTCTCTACAAACTTTTGCGATGTTACATCTTCATTTTTGTTTTCATTGGTAGGTTCGTAACTTTTATATTCGCCTGTGAGTTCTAGCGAACCTCTTATGGTTACGTACTGATCGTTTTCTTGGATGGTAATGTCTGGATCTAGAGAAATGGAAACAAGCTCTTCGACTTCCTGTCCTTTTCTAAACCACAATGACTCCTCCAAAGAAAATCGTAGGCACGATTGATTCTCCTGAGACAAAGCGACTCCTCCTTTCGTTTCCTTCACTCAAAATCACTATGTCACTTACACTCTATGAACCAAGGCTTTTATTTATGATAAAAAAGAGAGTTTCGTCTGGAAAAGAATCGAAGTATTTAGGAATGGAGGGTGGATTGGAGTTTTTTTAGGGGTGGGAGCTGGTTTGGGGAGTTGGGGGTTTGGGTTTGGGTTTGGAGATGGTGGTATGGATAGGGTGGTATGGATAGGGTGGATTCCGCCAAGTTGCGTTCGGATTCCGCTGAATTTCTGAACTTTTCCGCCAAACTTGGACTTTTTTCCGCCAACTTTAATATTTATTCCGCGAAAACCCGGATGGATTCCGCCAAACTGCTTTTTAGTTACCTTTTTTAAGATTGCTCAGGCCTTGATTTCTTTGACTTCCAGGAGAATGCTCCGCTTATTGTGGGTACGGATTCCGCTAAGTTGACTGGGATTTCCGCCGAATTTCTAATTTATTCAGCCAAACTTGGACTAATTCCGCGAACCCTTACATTTATTCCGCCAAACACAGACTTATTCCGCCAAACCCCATTTTTGAGCTACTCTCGAATGCTATAAAAGCCAGTCCCCGGACTGGCTCGACTAATTAAGTTTCTAACCACACAAAAAAACACCCACCAAAAAAGGTGGGTGCCGAGAACATTGTTATTTAAGCTTCGAGAATGCAATCTCTGCTGCACGGATTGTCTTTTCAATATCCTCATCGGAATGCTCCGTAGATAAGAACAATCCTTCAAACTGGGAAGGCGGCAAGAAGATACCTTGCTCGGCCATCTCACGATAATACGCTGCGAAGAATTCCAAATTGGATGATCTTGCTACTTCATAATTAATGACAGCTTCATTGGTAAAGAAGAAGCCAATCATCGAACCTGCACGGTTAAATGTTATTGGAATATCATATTTTTCAGCAGCAGCCTTAAAGCCTTTTTCCAGTAAGTCACCCTTACGGATAAACTCCTCATAATGTGCTGGTGTTAATTGGCTTAACGTTTCATAGCCAGCTGTCATTGCAAGTGGGTTACCAGACAGGGTACCTGCTTGATAAATCGGACCGCTTGGAGCAATTTGCTGCATGATTTCCGCTTTACCGCCGTAAGCACCAACAGGAAGACCGCCGCCGATTACTTTTCCAAGACATGTAATATCAGGAGTGATATTGAAATAGCCTTGTGCACAATTGTAGCCTACACGGAAACCAGTCATTACTTCATCAAAAATAAGCAATGCGCCGTGATCGGAAGTAATTTCACGCAGACCTTCTAAGAATCCTGGCAGTGGTGGAACTAGTCCCATATTACCGGCCACGGGTTCAACGATAATACAAGCGATATCGTCGCCAAATTGTTCGAACGCAAACTTCACGCTCTCAAGGTCATTGTAAGGCACTGTGATCGTATTTTTCGCTACACCTTCTGGAACACCAGGGCTGTCAGGTAAACCAAGTGTTGCCACGCCTGAGCCCGCCTTAATCAAAAGGGAGTCCCCATGACCATGGTAACAGCCTTCAAATTTCAAAATCTTGTTCCGGCCCGTATATCCTCTGGCTAAACGAAGCGCACTCATCGTTGCTTCTGTTCCTGAAGATACCATCCGAATGACTTCGATCGATGGTACCCGTTCAATGACAAGATTAGCTAGTTTATTTTCCATTAAAGTAGGTGCACCGAAACTTGTCCCCAGTTCAGCAACCTTTTTTAAGCCTTCTACTACACGGTCATTCGTATGGCCGAGGATGAGCGGCCCCCATGAAAGAACGTAGTCAATGTACTCATTGCCATCTATATCATAGATTTTAGAACCCTTTCCTCTTTCCATAAAAATCGGGTCCATATTCACGGATTTAAAAGCACGAACCGGGCTATTCACTCCGCCAGGCATGATGGTTTGGGCTTCTTTAAATGCTTCAATCGACTTCGTATAAGAACGCATTCTGTTCCCTCTTTTCAAATTATTGGTCTTCTTTTAACCAGCGAACTGCATCTTTGGCAGCATAAGTAATAATAAGGTCAGCACCTGCACGTTTCATACCCATTAACATTTCAAGAACCGTGTTTTTCTCATCAATCCAGCCGTTTTGGGCAGCGGCTTTAACCATTGCATATTCTCCGCTTACGTTGTAAATAACAATCGGTAAATTAAAGGTATTTTTCATATCACGAACAATGTCAAGGTATGGCATACCTGGCTTCACGATTAAGAAGTCGGCACCTTCCTCCACATCGGATTCTGCTTCTCTAAAGGCCTCCATCCGGTTAGCAGGGTCCATTTGATAGGTCTTGCGATCGCCAAATTGCGGCGCACCTTCCGCAGCTTCACGGAAAGGTCCGTAGAATGCCGATGCATATTTTACGGCGTAAGACATGATCGGGATCTCTGGAAATCCTGCTTCGTCCAATCCCGCACGAATCGCTGCCACAAATCCGTCCATCATGTTAGATGGCGCAATAATGTCGGCACCTGCTTTTGCTTGAGCCACTGCAGTTTTTACAAGCAATTCAAGTGATTGATCGTTTAGGACCTTCTCCCCTTCAACTACTCCACAGTGCCCATGGCTTGTATACTCACAAAGACATGTATCCGCAACGACAATGATCTCTGGGTATTTTTCTTTGATAAAACGGGTCGCAACCTGGACAATCCCATGGTCATGAAAGGCTTGCTCACCGCATGCATCTTTCGTTTTTGGAATCCCAAATAGGAGAACGGATTTAATCCCATGGGCAACAATATCTTCCATTTCAGCTTCCAAATGATCCATCGATACTTGGAATACTCCAGGCATGGATGAGACTTCATTGCGAATATTCTCACCTTCATAAATAAACAACGGATAAATGAAGTCCTCCGCTTTTAAGTGATTTTCTCTAACAAGTGAGCGCATGCTCGCACTTGAGCGTAAGCGGCGATGACGTTTAAATTGAAGTTCCATTTATTATTCCTCCATATCTAAATAGGCAATTGTACTGTTAATCATTTCTTTTACGGTGTACTCTTTTGGTGAGGCATGGACCATTAATCCATAAGCACGTAATTTTTTCTCGGTAACCGGACCGATACAGCCAATGATGCAATTTTTCAGCTGCTCATCCAATCGATACTCCTTCACGACATCCATTAGATGGTCAACCGTTGAAGGGCTAGTAAACGTGAGGATATCCAGTTGGTTATCTGCTAGCATATTAGCCAGCTTCAGGCGGCTTTCATCGGGCATATAGGTTTCGTAGATCACAACCTCATCGACCACGGCACCGGCCCCTGTTAAGGATCTGGGGATATATTCTCGGGCAAGGTTTCCTTTTGGAACGAGCACCCGTGAATCCTTATCAATCAATGGGATAAATTCCTCTACAAACGTTTCCGCAACATAAGCTGACGGGACGAACGCTGGAGATAGCCCTCTTTCCATCAAAACCTCTGCTGTCTTTTTGCCAATAACAGCGATTTTCGGAAACGGTTCGCTAACCCCTTCCTCTTTTAAAAAAGTAAAGAAGGTCTCAACGGTTACGTTACTCGTAAAAATAATCCAGTCATATGTATCAAGAACCAGCAAAGCCTCGTGAAGGCGCTGATTTTTTTCTATCGGACGAAAGGCAATAAGAGGGATTTCGATTGGAATCCCTCCATATCTTTCTACAAGTTGTGAAAAGGATTTTGCTTGATTTTCTCCTCTTGGAATAAGAACGGTTTTATCAAGCAAAGGTAACGATTGGATCATTGACCTTCGAGCTCCCGCTTTACCTTATCAATTAGGTCTTTCCCGCCTTTTTGAATTAATAAATCAGCCGCCTGAACACCAAGCTCTTCTGGATTTTGTCCTCTAACTTCTTCTTTAATGATTTCATGTCCTTCTGGTGAAGCCACTAAAACATTTAGGACAATTTCATCATTTTCAGCTACATAGGCGAAGCCGGCAATTGGTACCTGACACCCGCCTTCCATTTTTTGAAGGAAGGCACGTTCTGCACGAACCGCTCTTTCCGTTTTCTTGCAAGTGAATTTTTCAAAAAGTTCAAGAAGTTCTTTATCATCTTCACGGCATTCGATCGACAATGCTCCTTGACCGACAGCAGGAATGCATAGATCGGCATCGAGGAATTCGGTGACTACGTCAGAAGCCCAGCCAAGACGGTAAAGGCCAGCTGCGGCTAAAATAATCGCATCGTATTCTTCTGTTTCTAATTTTGCTAATCTTGTATCCACATTCCCTCGGATCCATTTAATCTCTAAATCTGGACGGGCTGCTAAAAGCTGCGCACTGCGGCGAAGACTGCTTGTCCCGATAATTGCACCTGGTTTTAAATCTTTTAACTTCACATGACCTCTTGAAATTAGCGCATCACGTTGGTCCTCACGAAAAGGAATGCATCCAATTGTAAGTCCTTCTGGTAAGACAGCTGGCATATCTTTCATACTATGAACGGCCATATCAATCTCTTTATCAAGCATTGCTTGCTCAATTTCTTTTACAAAAAGTCCTTTGCCGCCAACTTTCGAGAGGGTAACGTCAAGGATTTGATCCCCTTTTGTGACGATTTCTTTTACTTCAAAATCAAAGCGAGGGTCCAACTTTTTTAGCTGATCCATCACCCAATTGGTTTGTGTTAATGCCAATTTGCTTCGTCTAGAACCTACAATTATTTTTCTCATGATTGCGACCTCCTAAGGTTATGCGCTACGCATACCATAAATGAAAAGATGATAATTGACCAAATAAGAAAAAGTTAATTAAAACAATTAAAAAGGCAGCTGTATTCCAAATCGCTAATTTTCTTCCCGATAGATTTTTCACAATGCGAAGATATAAAAGAATACTATAGACAGTTAATAACAGAAATGAGCCGATGATTTTCATATCGTACCAAGGCATCCCTGGCACCTTAAGAAAGGCCCACTGCAATCCTAAGATGAGACTGAGCAGAAGCATCGGAACACCAATTACGGCCAATATGTAGGATGATTTTTCAAGCTTATCTAAGTCGGCCAGTCGTAAGAGCCTAGTTCCCCATTTTTTCCTTTTTAATAAATCATATTGAAGCAGATATAATGTCGAAAAAACGAATGATAATGAAAAGGCCCCGTATGAGAGGATCGCCATCGTAATATGAATCAAAAGCAGTTCAGAAACTAGCTGCTTCGCCATGAGATGCGAACCATATTGCATCGGGGCAAATGTATGAATCGCCATGACCGTAAAGCCAAGTATATTCGTGAAAAAGACGATAAAATCGACTCGTAATAAATGATTTATACCAATTGACAATGTGACTAATATCCAGGCATAAAAATAGAGTCCCTCGAAAATAGTTAACACAGGGAATCTACCTGTTTTATACATATAGATTCCGAGAAAGACGGTTTGCAAAACCCATACAAATGCAAGTAACCAGAAAGCAATACGGTTTGCCTTCCGGTTATGATGTAGAAAATCGAAAAAATATAACAACACACTGAAGGCATATAGAACAACAGTTAATTCATGAAGCCTTGTCATAAAGACATTAAACATAGAACGTACCCCTTATGACTGAAAGGAAGCCTGCGGTGTTGTAACCGGTATTTGATTGGTTTCGGCTGCTTTCGAATGTTGTTCCTCAACAAGCTCTTCAATATTAAAGATCTTCATGAAAAGATCCATTGCTTGATTTGCATCAGGTCGCGCAGCCAATTCTTTCGCTTGTAATATAGGGTCTTTTAAAAGCTGGTTGATGATACTTTTTGTATGTTTATTTAACACTTTTAGATCACGCTCTGATAAATTTGGCAGCTTTCTCTCCAAACTAACCATGGTTTCCGATTGGATTACATGTGCTTTTTCTCTAAGCGCCGAGATAACCGGGACCACACCTAGCATTCCTAGCCAGTGCTTGAACTCAACGATTTCTTTTTCAATCATGAGCATGATTCTTTCAGCCGCCTTCTTACGTTCTTGCAGGTTGGCCTCAACAATCCCCTCTAAATCGTCGATATCGTATAAAAAGACATTTTCAAGTTCAGCTATTCTTGGATCCAAGTCGCGCGGTACAGCAATGTCCACCATAAATAGCGGCTTACCCTTGCGTTTTTTCTCGACCTTGACCATCATTTCTTTTGAAATAACAAAGTCTTTTGCACCTGTTGAACTGATCAGAATATCAGCTTCCGCCAATGATTTCTCTAATTCAGCTAAGGTTCTTGCTTTGCCGCTGAAACGATGAGCTAAGTCTTGTGCTTTTTCATAGGTCCGATTTATAACTGTAACTTTCTTCACACCATTACCGTGCAGGTTTTGGGCAGCTAATTCACCCATTTTTCCTGCGCCAAAAATTAACACATGTTTATTGGCAAGTGAACCAAAAATCTTCTTCGCCAATTCCACTGCGGCATAGCTGACAGATACAGCATTAGCACCAATATCCGTTTCTGAATGCGCGCGTTTGGCAATGGTAATTGCTTGTTTAAACAATTGGTTGAACACGGTACCCGTAGTTCCTACTTCCTGGGCTAACATGAAGCTCGTACGAACTTGGCCTAGGATTTGTGTTTCTCCTAAAACCATGGAATTAAGTCCACAGGTAACGTTAAATAAATGATCAACTGCGCCATCGTCTTCATATACAAATAAAAACGGAGAAAATTCTTTTTGTTCTATACCGAACCATTCTGACAGAAATTCTTTAATATAATAGCGGCCTGTATGTAATTGATCCACAACCGCATATATTTCCGTACGATTACATGTAGACAAGATGATATTTTCTAGGATACTTTTTTTTGTATTTAACTTTTTTATGGCCTCCGCAAGATCGGCTTCATTAAATGACAACCGCTCACGAATTTCCACAGGGGCAGTTTTATAGTTAATACCGATCACTAATGTATGCATTTGAAAGGACACCCCCAATAGATATTACAACTTAACTAGTATGATTATATCATGAGCAATTTCGACTTTTGCTCGAAAAATGTGAACAGAAAACGAAACTATATGGTAATATATTTAAGTAAAGTCGAGTAATGCTGATCCCAATAGGGACACATTAGCAAAGTTTCCTTTAGACTTTCTTAATACCTATAACTTTTTTTATTAAAATACTTCCTTATGTACAGTACCAAAAAAATGGACGAGATTCAAGTGAACCTTACTGGAAGCGGTGTTTTTAATGAAGAATCAACGAATTTTTCCTGGGATCATTCTTATAGGCTTTGGAGCTTACTTCCTATTGCAGCAAACTGGGATTACTATTTTCCAACAATTTTTCACATGGCCGACCTTACTTATGATTGTTGGAATTGCCTTTTTAGGTCAAGGATATTCTGCTAAAGAGTCTGAGGCAATACTTCCTGGGGTCATTATGGCTGGATTTGGACTTCACTTCCATCTTGTCGGTAAGGTGTCCTTTTGGCCTAGCAACAATATTGGTATGTTAATTTTAATCATTTCAATTGGATTTTTTCTGCGATTTCAAAAGACGAATACTGGATTATTCCAAGCATTCCTCTTTCTTATTTTAGCAATCCTTCTGTTATTTTATGATAAAATTACTGCCTATTTTGATTTACTTCAAAATGGGATGAGCTTTGTGTGGAAATTTTGGCCCGCTCTACTTATTGTGGTTGGTATTTATTTTCTCCTAAAGAAGAAAAAATAACGCCTGGCGCTTATGCCCAGGCGTTTATTTTTTACATGAAACTCTGTAGAACAGACCATGCCTCGTCTTTTCCTAAACCAGTTTCGGAGGAGAAAAGAACCATTTGGTCATTTTTATCAAGTTCTAAGGTTTCTCTTACTATTTTTAAATGCTTCTGCCATTTCCCTTTAGGGATTTTATCTGCCTTGGTAGCAATGATAACACAGGGAATTTCGTGATGCTTTAAGAAATCATACATCATGACATCATCCTTTGATGGTGGATGTCTAAGATCAACGATTTGAACCGCCGCTTTTAATTGTTCGCGCGATGTAAAATACGTTTCAATCATTCTTCCCCATGCGGCCCGTTCAGATTTTGAAACCTTTGCGTATCCATAACCAGGAACATCGACAAAATGCAGCATTTCGTTAATTAAATAGAAATTAAGCGTTTGTGTTTTTCCTGGCTTGGAGGATATTCTCGCCAAACCTTTTCGGTTCAGCATTTTATTGATAAAAGAAGATTTACCGACATTGGAACGACCTGCAAGCGCAAATTCAGGTAAGTCTGTTTCCGGGTATTGCTCTGGCTTTACGGCACTGATGACTATCTCTGAGCTGACTACCTTCATTTCACTTCACCTTCCAACAGGGCATGCTTCAAGACTTCGTCCACATGGGAAACAAGGACAAAATCCAGTTCATTCCTAACGCTTTCAGGAATATCATCAATATCTTTTTCATTATCCTTTGGAAGAATAATTTTTGTTAAGCCCGCTCGATGAGCGCTAAGTGTTTTTTCTTTTAAGCCGCCAATTGGAAGAACCCTGCCTCTTAAAGTAATCTCTCCGGTCATTCCTACTTCACGGCGAATCGCTCTGCCCGACAAGGCTGATACAAGCGCCGTTGCCATGGTAATACCGGCCGATGGTCCATCCTTAGGAACTGCACCTTCTGGAACGTGAATGTGGATATCATATTTTTCATGGAAATCCTCATCAATCCCTAGTTCCTTCGCTTTGGATCGGATATAACTAAACGCCGCTTGTGCTGATTCCTTCATGACGTCGCCAAGCTTTCCTGTTAACACAAGTTTCCCTTTACCTGGCGCTAAAGAAACTTCAATCTGGAGAGTGTCTCCACCCACCGTTGTATAGGCTAACCCAGTTGCCACTCCGACCTGATCTTCGGCCTCGGCCATCCCATAGTGGAATCTTGTTTTTCCTAAAAACTCTTCGATATTCTTTTCGGTAATGATCACACGCTTCTTTTGACCTGAAACGATGATTTTTGCCGTTTTTCGGCAAAGTGTTGCCATCTGACGCTCTAAACTTCGAACGCCTGCTTCACGTGTGTAATACCGAACGACTTTTAGAATCGCATCATCGCGGACCTTAAGAATTCCTTTGGTAAGACCATTTTCTTTAATCTGTTTTGGAAGTAAATGATCGCGGCAAATATGGACTTTTTCAAGTTCCGTGTAGCCCGCAATCGTGATAATTTCCATTCGGTCCAAAAGCGGACCAGGAATCGTTGATAGGTTATTGGCAGTCGCAATAAACATTACCTTGGAAAGATCATAGGTTTCTTCTATATAATGGTCGCTAAAATTACTATTTTGTTCAGGATCGAGTACTTCCAGCATGGCGCTTGATGGATCGCCACGGAAATCACTAGACATTTTATCGATTTCATCAAGCAAAAAGACTGGGTTAATGGTACCCGCTTTTTTCATTCCTTGGATGATTCGCCCTGGCATCGCCCCAACATAGGTTCTGCGATGTCCACGAATTTCTGATTCATCACGGACGCCGCCAAGTGAAACGCGGACAAAATTTCGATTGAGAGAAGTCGCAATCGAACGTGCAAGGCTTGTTTTCCCAACCCCAGGAGGTCCTGCAAGACAAAGGATTGGCCCTTTTAACGAATTCGTCAGCTTCTGAACAGCTAAATATTCGAGAACGCGTTCCTTCACTTTTTCAAGTCCGTAATGGTCCAGATTTAAAATCTTTTCAGCCCGGAGAATATCAATGTCATCCTCTGTTTTTTTCGACCAAGGGATGGAAATAAGCCAGTCGATATAGTTGCGAATAACGGCACTTTCTGCTGAACTGGCCGGCACCTTTTCATAACGTTCAAGTTCCTTTTGTGCGGCTTTAAGGACATGTTCGGGCATACCTGCCTGCTCCACTTTTTTGGTCAGTTCGGCAATTTCGCCAGTCTTGCCTTCCTTATCGCCTAATTCCTTTTGGATCGCCTTCATTTGCTCACGCAAATAATACTCTTTTTGCGTCCTTTCCATGGAACGCTTAACTCGCTGACCAATCTTTTTTTCTAAATTCAGGACTTCTTTTTCGTTATGAATGGTATCAATTACTTTGTTTACTCTTTCTTTAATATCTGTCATTTCAAGGATTTCTTGCTTTTCCTTCAATTTGATTGGTAAATGGGATGAGATGATATCCGCCATTCTGCCAGGTTCCTCAATATCTGCAACGGAAGCATAGGTTTCTGCAGAGATCTTTTTCGATAATTTTATGTATTGCTCGAAATAATCAAGCATCGTTCTCATTAAGGCTTGGTCTTCGACATCTTTCGTATCCGGGTCTTCGTGGGTAATAATCGTAACAGCATAGTGGTCTTCTTCATCATGAAATGAAACGATTTCCCCGCGATTTAATCCTTCAACCAATACTCTTATCGTCCCGTTTGGCAGTTTAAGCATTTGTTTAACTTTCGTTAACGTTCCAATCGTGTATAAATCCTCCTCAGATGGGTCATCAATCGAAACTTCCCTTTGAGTGGTTAAGAATATTAAATGGTCATCTACCATTGCTTTTTCAAGTGCTTGTACTGATCGTTCACGTCCTACATCTAAATGAAGGACCATAGTCGGATAGACAAGCAATCCTCGAAGCGGCAGGAGGGGGACGATCAATTCGTTCTTTTTCGTCAAAATACTGCACCTCCACATGCAAATCATTTTTTTACTGCAAAATCAGAATGGTCTTTGTACAATTCTATCCTATTTATTTTTAAGTGTCTATTTTTAGAGAAGGTGTATGAAACCTCATTTTCAGCATGAATTTATTTTCCCCAAACATAAAGAATTCTTTCTCTGTTCCTGTCAAATTTCTCACATTAATTATTATGCAATAAAAAACTTCGGTTTGCCTATTAACCACAAACCGAAGTTTTTCGTTAGATACTCTCTTTTTTTGATAGTTCAATCGATGCAGGGATCGCATCCATTTTCTGATAGTCATTTACAAGGGCAATCTCAAATACTTCGTGTAGATGGGTAACGGGAACAATATTGATACCATCAATTTCATTAAGGATCGTTTGCATGTTTTCTTCTGGGATAATCACCGTTTTTACTCCTGCTTTTTTCGCTGCCTTCACCTTTGGATAGACACCGCCAATCGGCTTTACATTTCCATGGATGCTTATTTCTCCTGTCATTGCCACGGTGTTATCGATTGGAATTTTATAAATAGCGGAATAAATCCCCGTCGCCATTGCGATTCCGGCGGATGGTCCATCAATGGGAACACCACCTGGGAAATTCACATGGATATCATAGTCATTGGCTGGTACACCCATTGATCGTAAAACAGTGATAACATTTTCAATCGAACCGCGCGCCATACTCTTCCTACGAATCGATTTCCCTTGTCCGCCAATACTTTCTTCATCTACGATTCCAGTAATATTGATCGATCCTTTATCTTTTGCTGGGATCACAGTCACTTCTATTTCTAGTAATGCACCTGAATTCGGACCATAGACTGCCAGTCCATTGATTAGTCCGACATGAGAAATATCATTAATCTTTCTTTCCATTCGTGGTGACATTTGACTAGCATGAATGACCCACTCAATATCTTCATCCTTGATAAAATTCCGATCTTCCGTAATCGCTAGTCCTGCCGCGATTTGAATCAAATTGACTGTTTCACGGCCATTTCTTGCATAGTTTGCGATGGTATTCACACCAAGTTCGCTTATTTGAAGATTAACTTTTTTCGCGGCATTATTGGCAATTTCCACAATTTCTTCCTGATTTAAGTCCCTAAAGAAAACCTCCATACAGCGCGATCGAATCGCAGGCGGGATCTCACTCGGCGTTCTTGTTGTCGCTCCGATTAAACGAAAATCAGCGGGAAGTCCATTTTTAAAAATATCATGGATATGCGTTGGGATTTGGTTATTTTCCTCATGATAATACGCACTTTCAAGGAAGACCTTACGATCCTCTAATACTTTTAACAGCTTATTCATTTGAATCGGATGTAATTCGCCGATTTCATCGATAAACAAGACACCGCCATGGGCGTTGGTAACTGCCCCTTGTTTCGGCTGTGGAATTCCTGCTTGTCCCATCGCTCCGGCACCTTGATAGATTGGGTCATGAACGGAACCAATTAAGGGATCGGCAATACCTCTTTCATCAAATCGTGCCGTTGTTGCGTCTAGTTCAATAAACACGGATTCAGGTTTAAATGGTGATTTACGGTTTTTTTTCGCCTCTTCTAACACAAGCCGTGCAGCTGCTGTTTTTCCAATTCCTGGCGGTCCATAAATGATCACATGCTGCGGGTTTGGTCCACATAGTGCTGCTTTTAATGATTTGATTCCATCTTCTTGGCCGACAATGTCTTGAAAGCTTGTAGGCCGAACTTTTTCAGCTAATGGTTCTGTAAGTGAAATGGATCTCATTTTGCGAAGCTGTTCCATTTCCTTCCGGGATTCCCGATCAATGGATACTTTTTGTGTCCGCTGATTCCTCAGCAAATTCCAAAAATACAGCCCAATGATGATTCCGAAAAATAGCTGTATAAATAAGGCAATCCCCGTCCAACTCATACATTTCCCTCCTGCATTTCAACTTATTACTAAATATATATTAATAAGTATTTCCTGCAGTGGGGTGGAATAAACCACAAATTGTAAGAAACTGTTCGGAGGGTGGTGAAAATCAGATTCGCTGATTGAATCGGGAAATTCGCTCATTGGATCGGAGGATTCGCCCATTGAATCGGGAAATTCACCCATTGAATCTAGAAATTCGCCCATTGAAACGAGAAATTCGCCCATTGGATCGGGAAATCCGCCCATTGAATCGGGATATCCGCCCATTGGAACGAGAAATTCGCCCATTGGATCGGGAAATCTGCTGATTGAACATGGAAATTCGCTGATAGATCATAAAAAGCATATAAAATATACGAAAAATCACCTATTGGAAACAAAAAAACTCGGCCTAAGCCGAGTCTTCGTCAATTATTATGCAGATTTTTCTTCAGCGACCACGGTTCCATCTTCCAAAAGAAGTTTTGGAACACTATTGTTAATGACCGTTTCTTTAGTAATGACACATTTTGTAATGTCATCACGTGAAGGAAGGTCAAACATAACATCGAGCATAATTCCTTCAATAATCGAACGTAAACCACGGGCGCCGGTTTTGCGCTCAATTGCCTTTTTGGCAATTTCAGTCAATGCGCCTTCTTCAAATTGAAGTTCAACCTCGTCGATTTCAAGCATTTTTTGATATTGTTTAACAAGCGCATTTTTTGGCTTTGTTAAAATTTCAATCAATGCTGCTTCGTCCAATTGCTCAAGACTTGCGATTACAGGAAGACGTCCAATAAATTCAGGAATTAATCCAAAACGTAATAAGTCTTCAGGTAATACTTTTGAAAGAAGTTCTTTTTGTCCCACTTCCTGCTGTTTAATATCTGAACCAAAACCAATAACTTTTTGGCCTAAACGACGCTTAATAATCGGTTCAATGCCGTCAAATGCTCCGCCGCAGATAAATAGGATATTCGTTGTATCGATTTGGATAAATTCTTGATGCGGGTGTTTTCTTCCCCCTTGTGGTGGAACACTTGCAACCGTACCTTCAAGAATTTTTAATAATGCTTGTTGAACACCTTCACCAGAAACATCCCTTGTAATCGAAGGATTTTCGGATTTACGTGCGATTTTATCAATTTCATCAATATAAATAATTCCTTTTTCTGCTTTTTCTACATCATAATCAGCAGATTGAATTAATTTTAATAAAATGTTCTCAACATCTTCCCCAACATATCCAGCTTCGGTAAGGGAAGTTGCATCTGCAATCGCAAAAGGTACATTCAGAATACGTGCCAGTGTTTGGGCTAGTAAAGTTTTACCGCTTCCTGTTGGTCCAATCATACAAATATTACTCTTTGCAAGCTCAACATCATCTATTTTGCTATTAGAATTGATGCGCTTATAGTGATTGTAAACTGCAACAGAAAGAGACTTCTTTGCTTGATCTTGACCAATAACATATTCATCAAGAATTTCACAAATTTCTTTTGGCTTTGGTACATCTTTAAATTCTACTTCTTCTTCTGTTCCAAGTTCTTCCTCAACGATTTCGGTGCAAAGTTCAATACATTCGTCACATATGTAAACTCCTGGCCCGGCAACCAGTTTACGAACTTGGTCCTGCGTTTTACCACAGAAGGAACACTTTAATTGTCCTTTTTCATCATTAAATTTAAACAATCCTTTCACCCCTTAAAACGTGTTAAAACCCTATTGTAACTTGCGAATCACACAACCAAAATTCGAGTCTTTTTCTAATAATTGAATAGTATGTATGTTGCATTGTAACACATAAAGCCAATGAACTGGAAATAAAAAGCTTAGGGTAAATATGTTTTTCAGAACTCTCATTTTGTTTGGTGTGATTCATTTTAAAAACTTATGTACTCATTAATCTTAACCATTATGAGGAAAATAAATCTCAAACCTGTCTGGAAATTATTTATTGTTTATTCGCTATGTCTAACTTGTTTTCCTGCCCATTGTTAAAAATGTTCCCACTTCTTATTATAATATGTAATTGAAAAAATGTATAAAACAAGGCACGATTCAAATCGTGCCTTGCAATATTTTAAACATTACTTCTTGTTTTCAACAAGAAAGTCTACTGCTTTTTTAAGTTTAAGGTCTGATTTGATACCTTCAAGTCCGCCTAGTGCTTGTTTAATGCTATCAACGGTCATGTTGTACATACCAGCCATGTTCTCAAGTTCTGCATCTATTTCTTCGTCAGTTACTTCAAGGTTTTCAGCCTTAGCAATTGCTTCTAATGTTAAGTTCGTACGAACGCGAATTACAGCTTCTTCCTTCATTTGCTCACGTAAAGCATTTTCGTCTTGACCTGAGAATTGGAAGTAAAGTTCAAGGTTCATACCTTGCATTTGTAAGCGTTGTTCGAATTCTTGAAGCATACGGTTTACTTCGGTGTTGACCATTACATCTGGAATTTCTACTTCTGCATTGGCAGCAGCTTTTTCAACAACTGTATCACGTAAATGATGCTCTGCTTCGTGCTTTTTGCTGTTTTCTAAACGAGTTTTGATTTTTTCTTTGAGTGCGTCTAATGTTTCAACTTCATCATCCACATCTTTAGCAAACTCGTCATCTAATGCAGGAAGTTCTTTTCCTTTAATCTCATGAATCGTTACTTTAAATACTGCAGGTTTACCAGCAAGCTCAGCTGCATGATATTCTTCAGGGAATGTTACTTCCACGTCTTTAGATTCGCCAGTAGCTAAACCTACTAATTGCTCTTCAAAGCCAGGGATGAAAGATCCTGAACCAATTTCAAGTGAATGGTTTTCAGCTTTTCCACCTTCGAACGCTTCGCCATCAACGAATCCTTCGAAATCTAGAACTACTGTATCACCATTTTCAATTGTGCCTTCTTCTTTGACTACAAGCTCAGCTTGACGCTCTTGAAGAGTTTTTAGTTCGTTAGCAACGTCTTCATCAGTAACGTTTGTATCAAAAGCTTCTACTTCTAAGCCTTTGTATTCGCCTAATGTTACTTCTGGCTTAACTGTAACAGTTGCCTTGAAGATAAGTTCTTTGCCCTTTTCCATTTGTTCGATGTCGATGTCCGGACGATCAACTGGCTCGATTCCAGCTTCGTCAATTGCACTTCCATATGCTTCTGGAAGAAGAATATCTAATGCATCTTGATATAGTGATTCTACACCAAAGCGTTTTTCGAACATTCCACGTGGCATTTTTCCTTTACGGAAGCCTGGAACGTTAACTTGCTTAACAACTTTGTTAAAAGCCGCAGTTAGTCCTTCATTCACTTTTTCCGCACTTACTTCAACCGTAAGAACGCCGCGGTTACCTTCTAATTTTTCCCATTTCGCTGACATACATTTTCCCTCCAACAATCTATTCTCATATCATTCGTAACGAATTTGAGTTTGGAAATAACTTGTCCATCAAGCTATTATCCTTTTTTTAAATGTGTTTTTTACACAATGCAACCACTACATTATAACATAGGTTTGTTTTCTTTCAACAGCGAAGCCTATATATTAGGATAAGAAATTTTCTCAATTACCTCAATCATAGCGATAGCTTCTTCTATTTCCTCCACCGGAACTTCATATTCTCCGGACAAGTGATGTATCTTTATGTCCATACCTAGGTAATATTCGGCCAAGTGGTGAAAGGCCGCAGCCCAAGCAGCAGTGCTTTTCGGCTGTAATTCGAAAGGATAGCTTATAAAAAAATTTCGCTCTGCCATTCTGAAGCTGTTTTCAAAAAGAACGGGGTCTTCACTTTCCAATCGAGCCTCTAATAAAGCCTTTACCTCTTTCAATCTTGGTTCTTCCCTAACTTCTGGAAGATGTGTTGGAATAACTTTTTTCTCCATCTCAAATTTCATGACAGATAATTCTCTATCAATTTCCTGTTCTTTTAAAAGAGATAACAGGATTGTTTTAAGGAATGGATGACCTGCTTCCGCTGCTAAATATTCGGCAATCTCAGGGAGGTAGGGGCGAATGTTTTTCTCAGCCAAGCTCGAAACGAGGAGCATTTGTTCGTTTAGATTATCAATCGAGAAAAGGTTTAGTTCATGACCGTTTGTTTCCTCTGGGGTGATGTCATATGTATTTGATTCTGTGTCTGGGTCTGGGTCTGGTTGACGGTTTTCTGCCATTCTCCGGCTGAATTGCAGGATGGTTAAAAAGTGGTCATGTTTTTCAGGCGGAATCTCTTTTTCTTCTAATAAGACTTCTATTGTTGCTACAATTTCCTGGTATTCATGAAGCTGGATCAGGACCGTCAAATAGAGATCGACCATTTGCAGATAGTCCCCAATTCCTTTATGAAGCATTTCTTTGGCAAGTGCTTTTGCTTTTTGAAAAGAAGATGCTTCAAAATAAGCCAGAACCAAACCAATCAATATTTCGTCATTGTCAGGATCATGTTCTCTGGCTTCTTCCAAAAGGTTTATGGCTTCGTTGAATTTTTTCTTTTCAAGGTTTTCCAAACCTTTGTCAGTTAATCTTTTTTCAAGTCCGGGAAAAAAGATCACATTATCTATTCTTTTCACAGGTTCCCGTTTTTTCATAAAATCCGTCCTTATGATAGTCTTGGAACATAGTTTAGCATAAATAGACGGCAAAAAAAACTCACCAGCAATGGTGACAGGTTCCGTTATAGGAAGGAAAATAGTTTATCTCAACAAATAATTCCACATTTTCAAAAATAGACCCAGTTTAAGTTGATAAAACTAATTAACAGTTCTATATGGTCATAATCGTCATGGAGCTAAGGTATCGGTCACTTAGAGGGGTTCTATGTGACCGTATTGCCA